>JANMBS010000084.1:0-2424 GCA_031360525.1 Thermomicrobiales bacterium | reverse complement strand
CCGCCGTTCTCGCGCTCGAAAGCCGTAGATCCGTGGTCGAGCTCCTCGGACGGAAAGAGCGGTTCGGTGATGGGTTCCCCACCCTCCTCAGCCAAACGCGCCGCGACATCGAGGTCGAGGGGCGGCATCTCGTCGAGGCTTGTCAGGCCGAAGCGTTCGAGGAATTCGAAGCCGGTTCCGTACAGGAACGGCCGGCCGGGCGCCTCGGACCGGCCCAGCTCGACGATGAACCGGCGATGGACGAGGGTCCGCATGGTGTAGTCGGAATCGACGCCGCGGATGCGTTCGACTGCGGACTTCGTCACGGGCTGGCGGTAGGCGACGATCGCCAGCGTCTCGAGCGACGCCGGGGAGAGGCGGACGGCGTCCGCACCGACATATCGGGCAACGAGCGCCCCACCCTCCGCCGCAGTCGCCAGTTCGACCCGGTCGCCCTCGATGATGAGGCGGATCCCCCGGTCGCGGAGCGAGACCTCGAGGTCGCCCAGCCGGGCGTCGACGGTCGCCCCGTCCGTCCCCGCGAGGGCGCCGATCTCGCGCCGGGTCAAAGGCTTCTCGGCGACGAACAGGAGGGCCTCGAGGGCTGCCTCGGTCAGCTCGATCGGTGGCGGGACCTCAGCCGTGGTGGTTGGCTCCGGCGCCTCGGGGGCATCGACCCCTTTGAGCTCGTCGGTCACCTCCGGCACGTCCGGCCCTTCCCGTGCTTCGGCGGTCATGCGAACGACTCGAGCGTTTCGTCGAGCGGGGAATCGATGACCTTGACCGCTGACGCCGCCCGTTCCTGTGCGGTCGTGACGCGGGTCACGATCGGACCCCACGGCTCCGCCTGCTCGACCACGATCTCGCGTCGCTTCATCAGCTCGAGCAGGGCCAGGAACGTGATTGCGATGACGACCCGGTCGCGAACGCCGGCAAGCAGGTCCTGGAGGACGAAGCTCGGCGCATCACGGAGAGCCGCCCGGATGATCTCGGCCCTCTCGGTGATGGTGATCGAGCGAGTCATGAGCTCCGACGGCGGTTCGGGTGGTGGCGCGATCTCGGCCAGCCTGTCGAGGGCCCGGACGAGACGGAGCGGATCGAGGGCGGGCGCGTCCGCCGGTCTGGCGCCGGCCAGGGCCGTGGCATGCGCTGCCCCGGGCTCGCGGCGGAAGAGCCCGACGCGACGGACCGCTTCGTCGGCCAGGACCACGCCGGCGTCGCGGTACGCCCTGTAGAGGAGGAGGCGAGCGCGCAGTTCCGCCTCGGGGTCGGTGCCTTCGTCGGGAAGCGCTAGCGGATCGGTCGGGCCGGTGCGCCGCGGCAGCATCGCCCGGCTCTTGATCAGGATGAGCTGGCTGGCGATCGCCACGAACGAGCTCACGTTGCCGAGCCGGTCGGCCGTCAAGCGACCGAGCGCATCGAGGTAGGCGTCGGCGAGAGCGGCGAGGGGGACCGTCAGGACGTCGAGCTGGCGGGCCTCGATGAGCGACAGGAGCAGCGCCAGCGGCCCGTCGAACTCGGCCATCTGGACCTGGGTCCGGCTCTCGGGGCGTCGGCCCTCATCAAAGCTGACAGCCGGCGTCCCATGGGCGAGCGCGGGGAGTCCCGCCGCCGGCGCGGCGGTCGCGACGGCGAGTTCATCGAGCTCCGCCTGAGATGCCATGACCGGCACCCCGGAGGACGTTCGCGGCCGCATCAATTCGCCTCGTCGGCGAGCCGCAGCAGTTCGCCGAACTCGGGATCCAGCGGTGCGTCCTGGTTCCGGATCAGCTCGGCGGCCCGTGGCGAGCAACCGGCAGCGGCCGCCAGGGCGGCCGACGTCTCGGCGTGGGTCCGCAACCTCTCGAGCCCGTGGCGGAACCCGGGGAGCACGCTCGCCACACGCGGGATCCAGGCGCCGAACCTGGTGCCCAGGCTGTACGCCACGCGCGGCCAGACACCG
The DNA here is from genome assembly GCA_031360525.1 of Thermomicrobiales bacterium. Lineage (GTDB taxonomy): Bacteria > Chloroflexota > Limnocylindria > Limnocylindrales > CSP1-4 > SPCO01. The sequence continues at coordinate 503 of JANMBS010000084.1, read as the reverse complement.
GTGTCGCCCTTGCCGGCGTCGTGGAGGAGGCCCGCGACGAGCAGGTCCGGTTCCGTGACGCCCTCGGCGCGCAGCGATGCCACGACATCAAGACCATGTCGTCGGTCGGCGACGTGCATCGCGTCGAAGAGGTCGAGCTGTGCGGGGGCGATCCAGGTCACCAGCCCCGCGCGTTCCTCGGGCATCACGTTCGCCCGTAGGTGCGCCCGGAACTGGCGGGTCCTAGACGCCCACCAGGAAGTTGAAGATCCCATTGATGATCGGGCTGATGATCTGACTACCGATTGAGTTGCCCGGCGGGAAGAACAGCACTGCGAGCAGGATGAAGAACCCGTACTGCTCGAGGAATGGCCGGACCTGGTATTCCGTCCGCCGATCCATGAACGCGAACAGAACCTTCGAGCCGTCGAGCGGCGGGATCGGGATCAGGTTGAAGACCATCAGCAGCAGGTTGATCCGGACGAAGAGGTAGAGGATCTGGACGACCAAGCCATCGATGCCGC
>JANMBS010000577.1:0-1971 GCA_031360525.1 Thermomicrobiales bacterium | reverse complement strand
CTCGGGCCCGGTGCGACCAACCTCGTGACCGGGATCGCCGACGCCTACCTCGACCACGCCCCGATGGTCGCGATCACCGGTCAGACGGGGCTCGACAAGCTCCACAAGGAGTCGCACCAGGTCGTCGACATCGTGCGCATGTTCGAACCGGTCACGAAGTGGAACCAGCGCGTCGAGCTGGCTGGCGCCGTCCCGGAGATCGCGCGCAAGGCATTCCGGGTGGCACAGCTCGAGAAGCCCGGGCCCACCCACATCGAACTGCCGGAGAACCTGGCGGCGACACCGGTCCCCGACGACCTCCGCCCGATCGAGCCGAACAGGGCCTACTTCCCGGAGCCGACGGACGAGGCGATCGAGCACGCCGCGCGGCTCCTGGTCGCTTCGACCCGGCCGCTCGTGCTGGCCGGCAACGGGGTGCTGCGCAGGAACGCTGCGGCTGACCTGCGGGCGTTCGCCCAGGGACTTCACGTCCCGGTCGCGGTGACCTTCATGGGCAAGGGCGCCATCGACGACCGGAGCCATCTCTCGCTCATGGCCGTCGGGCTACAGGCTCGCGACCACGTCCTGTCGGGGTTCGACCGCGCGGATCTCGTCCTCTCGGTCGGCTACGACCTGGTCGAGTACGCGCCGTCGCGCTGGAACCCGGATGGTCGCAAGCGGATCATCCACATCGACACCCAACCGGCCGAGGTCGACGCCGACTACCAGCCCGAGGTCGAGCTCATCGGCGACATCGAGGGCACGCTCCGGCGGATGCTGGCCGCGGTGCTGCCCGAGGGCGTCGGTGGGCGCAGCGCGAGCGAACGGCACGCGGCGCGCGAGACGCTCGTCCACCAGGACCTGCGCACCGCCCTCCTCGCCGACCTGCTGGCCTTCGAGCACGACGATGGCTGGCCGATCAAGCCGCAGAAGGCGATCGCGGACCTTCGGCGCGCGCTGGGGCCAAGCGACATCGTGGTCAGCGACGTCGGGGCGCACAAGATCTGGGTCGCCCGGCTCTACCAGGCCTACGAACCGAACACGGTCATCATCTCGAACGGTTTCGCGGCCATGGGCATCTCCTTGCCCGGCGCGATCGCAGCCAAGCTGGTCCACCCCGACCGGCGGGTCGTTGCGCTGTGTGGCGACGGGGGTTTCCTGATGAACTCGCAGGAACTCGAGACGGCGCGGCGGATCGGCGCCAACATCACGGTCGTCGTCTGGCGCGACGACGGGTACGGACTCATCGACTGGAAACAGCGCACCGAGTTCGGGCGGCCGTTCGGGGTCGAGTTCAGCAACCCCGACTTCGTCGCATACGCCGAGTCATTCGGGCTGGCGGCGTTCCGGCCGGCATCGGCCGACGAGCTCTATCCGAGCCTCATGCGGGCCCTCGAGCACGACGGGCCATCGCTCGTCGAGGTGCCGATCGACTATCGCGAGAACCTGCGGCTCACAGAGCGGCTCGGCGCCCTCTCGTCCACGCGCTGACGCGGCGTATCCACAAACCGAGAATCGGCGCCGCCCCACGGCGCCGCCGCGTCAGACGGTCGGTGCCTTTGGCTTCTTGGGTTTCGGGGGACGCTTCGGGGTCTTGTCGCCCATGATCGGCTCCTCCTCAGGTGGACGCCAGCTCAGCGGCGGGCGCCGACCAACACCATAGCCGACTCCGCCGCGTGTCGAGGGAGCGTCTACGATTGACGGGCAATGGTCAACGAACCCGTCCCCGCCCCGACCCCGGACTGCAGCCATGTCTCATTCATCCAGGACGTCCGACCATCCGCGGACGGCTGCGAGGACTGCCTCCGGATCGGGAGCTGGTGGGTCCACTTGCGCCTGTGCATGACGTGCGGCAAGGTCGGTTGCTGCGACTCATCCCCGAATCGCCACGCGAGCAAACACGCTCATGATGCGGAGCACCCGATCGTCCGCTCGTTCGAACCGGGCGAAGATTGGCTATGGTGCTACGTCGATGAGGTCCCCCTCGAGCCG
>JANMBS010000576.1:0-2709 GCA_031360525.1 Thermomicrobiales bacterium | reverse complement strand
ATGTCGACGATCTTCACCTCGATCCTGGTCTCGGCGCCGGCCTTCCTGGTCGGCTACCTGCTGCTCCTCTTCCTCGCTTTCGAGCCGCAGGTGATCGCCCACGTCGAGATCTTCCCGATCGGCGGCTACAAGCCGTTCGATCTCCGCTATCTGGCGCTGCCGGCAATCACGCTGGGCATCGGCGCGGCGGCGTACTACACGCGGCTCACCCGGACGGCGATGATCGACGAGCTGAGCAGGGACTACGTCCGGACGGCCCACGCCAAGGGCATCGGCAATCGGGCGGTCCTGTGGCGGCACACGTTCCGCAACGCGTTCGGCCCGGTCCTGAGCCAGGTCGGGCTCGACCTGGGCTTCTTCCTGGGCGGAGTCGTCGTCGTGGAGCGCATCTTCTCGTGGCCGGGGATCGGCAAGCTGGCGGTCGACTCGATCGTCACCGCGGACGTGCCGCTGATCCTCGGGACGGTCCTGTTCGGGACCCTGTGCGTCGTGCTGGCCAACCTGGCAGTTGACATCATTCAGGTCATCATCGACCCGCGGATCCGGGTGTGACGTACTCGATCGTTGCCCGCGATCCGGTGACCGGCGATCTCGGGGTCGCCGTGCAGTCGAAGTTCCTTGCCGTGGGCGCGGTCGTGCCCTGGGCGCGGGCGGGCGTCGGGGCGGTCGCGACGCAGGCCTTCGCGAACGTCGCATACGGACCCGACGGGCTGGCGCTGCTGGGGGACGGATCGTCGGCCGAGGAGGCGCTGCGCCGGTTGGTATCGGCCGACGATCAGCGCGAGCATCGCCAGGTTGGCATCGTCGACGCACGGGGCGGAGCCGCGACGCATACCGGACCGCAGTGCTTCGCGTGGGCGGGTGGCCGGACAGGGGAAGGGTTCGCGGCCCAGGGCAACATCCTGGCCGGCGCCGGGGTCGTGGACGGCCTGGCCGACACGTTCCTGGCCGGCGGGCGGCCGTTCCCGGAACTTTTGGTCGCCTGCCTGGCGGCCGCGGACTCGGCCGGGGGCGATCGACGCGGTCGCGAGTCGGCCGCGCTCCTTGTGGTCCGCGCCGGTGGCGGCTACGGGGGGTGGAACGACCGCTACATCGACCTGCGGGTCGACCACCACGACGATCCGATCGGGGAACTCGCACGCCTCGTCGACCTTCAGCGACTCTATTTCGAGCGACCGTCGCCTGCCGACCTGGTGCCGATCGACGACGCGACCGCAGCGGACATCCGGACCACGCTCGAACGCCTTGGGGCGGGACCGGGTGGCCGGTTCGGGGCGGTCTATACGCCGATGTCCGGAGTGCCCGCCACCGAGCCTGACCAGCGGCCGGCCGTCGGCGAACCCCGTGAAATGCCGCCGAACTGGGACGCGCGGTGGCAGCGCGCCCTCGACGACTGGATGTCGGTCGAGAACCTCGAAGAGCGCGCAGCGGCGTCAGGCTGGATCGACCGGCGCGTGCTCGAGATCCTTCGCGCGCGATGATCGAACGCCTCAGCCGGGTCGTCGGCCCCGTCGCGACGAACGTCCACATCGTCGCCGACCCGCGCAGCGGCGAGGCGATCGCCATCGACACGGCGATCCCGTCCCTCGCCTGGATCGCCGACGAGCTCGCGGCGCGCGACTGGACGCTCAAGCTGATCGTCTCGACCCACGGCCACTGGGACCACATCGGCGACAACGCCGCCGTTGCCGCCCACACAGGCGCCGAGATCGCCGTCCACCGGCTCGATCGCGGGCGCCTGACGAACCCAGAGCCGCTCTACGCGCCGTTCGACATCCCGCCGTCGGTCCCTGCCGTCGAGCTCGCCGAGGGTGGGCAGATCGCATTCGGTCAGATCCGCCTGCGCGTCCTGCACACGCCCGGGCACACGGAGGGTTCGGTCTGCCTCATCGACGATGACGCGGGCGTCCTGTTCAGCGGCGACACCCTGTTCGCCGGAGCGTGGGGCCGGGTCGACCTGCCCGGCGGCGACCCCGACGCGATGGTCGCGTCCCTCGGGCGACTCACCGAGCTCGAGGACCACGTCGGCGTCTTGCCCGGTCACGGCCCGGTCACCACCATCGGCCGCGAGCGAGCCTGGATGGAACTCGTGCGGGACGGTGGACGCTTGTTCGCCTGAGCCGGATCAGCGGGCCAGTTCGCGCCGATACGCTGCCGCGCGGCTCTGGACCGCGAAGCCCAGCCCCTCGTACAGGCCAAGCGCGCCGTTGGCGTTCTCCGAATCGACGCCGAGCATCGCCTCGTCGAGGCCCGCCTCGCGGTACTTGACCAACGAGGCCGCGGTGATCGCCCGGCCGAGCCCGCGACGGCGCCACGGACGGCGAACGCTGATGTGCTCGAGCCAGCCGCGCTTGACGCCGAGCCGCTCGTTCTCCTCGGGCCAGACCCAGTTCTGGACCACGCCCGCGATCTGATCGCCGTCCCATGCCACGACCCACAGGCTCGTGTCGAGTTCGGCCCGGCCGTATGTCGCCTTGTAGGCGCTCTCGCCCATCTCGCGGTGACCCCAGTGGTCGCGGAACGCCTCGTTCTCGGCCTCCATGATCGTCCGCCACTGGTCCTCGCTGACCGGGCGGACCTCGATGCCGTCGGGGAGCGGGGCTTCGGGGATGTCGTCGAGGCCCTGCCGGCGCATCAGGAAGAAATGCCGGACGGTCTCGAAGCCGGCGTTCGCCAGCAGCGCGCGGTGGCCGGCCTCGGTGTCTTCGG
>JANMBS010000574.1:0-2476 GCA_031360525.1 Thermomicrobiales bacterium | reverse complement strand
GACACGGCGTCCTGAGCGACTACACGTTCGCGGTCCGCGACACAGAGAACGACCGCCTCGTGACGATCGGCAAGGCCTACAGCGGCCTGACTGACGCCGAGATCGCCGAGATGACCCGCTGGTTCGAGGCGCATACGATCGGCCATTTCGGACGGTATCGGCAGGTCGAACCGACGATCGTTGTCGAGGTTGCCTTCGACGTCATCGTCCGCTCGACCCGCCACCAATCGGGCTTCTCGCTCCGGTTTCCGCGGATCGCGTCACTCCGTCCGGACAAGCCGGCCGACGAGATCGACACGCTCGAGACCGTTCAGGCCCTCTACGAGGACCTTCAGCACGGTGGTGAGCACCTGGTGACGGCGGGCGGTTCGCCCGCTCGCACCTGATCGCGGCGTCTGATGTCGATGCGGTCGAGACGGCCTTCGCCGATTCGCGCGGCCGGCGCAACGAGGGTCTGATGGTCAAGGACCCGGAGAGCATCTACGCGCCCGGTCGGCGCGGTCTGGGCTGGCTCAAGATGAAGAAGGCGCTCGCGACCATCGATTGCGTGGTCGTCGGCGTCGAGGTCGGGCACGGCAAGCGCCATGGCGTGCTGAGCGACTACACGTTCGCGGTCCGCGACACCGAGCGCGACCGACTGGTCAACATCGGCAAGGCGTATAGCGGCCTGACCGACGCCGAGATCGCCGAGATGACCCGCTGGTTCGAGGACCACACGATCTCCCGTCACGGGCGCTACCACGTGGTCGAACCGACCATCGTCGTGGAGATCGCGTTCGACGTGATCGTCCGCTCGAACCGCCATGGCTCGGGGTTCTCGCTGCGCTTCCCGCGGATCGTGGCCCTCCGCCCGGACAAGACGGTCGATGAGATCGACACGGTCGAGACCGTCACGGCGCTCTACGAGGGCTTGCAGCACGGCTCGGAATTGCTGGTCACGGCTGGCTCCAAGGCTCGTACCGAGGCGGCCGGGTAGACGTCTCGGGGCCGTGACGGGCCTCCCGACCGTGAGGGCCTCCCGACCGTGATGCCCTCGTGTCGTCTGCCAGTCGACGCCGGCGGCTCGAAAGCTCCCGATCTCCGGTCTTGGACCTGACGTGTCGGCCCTCAGGCGACGAATCGGCGCCAGGAAGCCCACGTGAACCACCTCGATCACCTCGCGTCGTCTGTGAGTCGACACCTGGTGACGGGGCGTCGCGGCCAACGCCCCTCGCCCTCGCGCACCCGGATCAGCGGTCGACGGGGAGATCCAGCCGGTTGCCCCACTCGGCCCAGCCGCCGTCGTAGACGGCGACGTCCTCGTGCCCAAGCAGGGTCAGGACGAACGCGAGTTTCGCGGCCGCGACCCCGGAGCCGTCGTAACACACCATCCGGCGGCCGCGGACCACGTTGGCCTTATGCAGCAGGTCGCGCAGCGTGGCTCCGTCGCGCAGCCGCTGGCGGCCTGGCTCGCTGGTCCCCCCGACCGGCACGTTGGTGGCTCCCGGGATGTGCCCGAGCCGCTTGGTGTTGCCCTCGTACCCGCGATACTCGGCCGGCGCCCGGGCATCGAGGAGGGTCACATCCGGCGAGCCGAGGAGGCCGCGGACGTCGGAGGTCGTCAGGCGGGTGCGGTTGGGGCCACGGACCGTGAAGCCGGCCTTCCCCATCGGGACACTCGCGTTGGAGATCTCTTTGCCCTCGGCAACCCAGTCGGGATAGCCGCCGTCGAGGATCCGGACGCTATCGAGGCCGTACGCCCGCAGGCTCCACCAGGCCCGTGCTGCGAAGAGGCTCTGCGTGTCGTCGTAGACGACGACCGTGGTGTCGTCGGTGATGCCCGCCCGGATCGCGAGAGCCGCCATCCGGTCCGGGCCGGTCAGGACGATCGCCTCGCCGTTCTCACCCTCGTCGATCAGGTCGGTCCGCCAGTCCACGAGGGCCGCGCCCGGGATGTGGCCTGCGGCGTGGACGGCCGGGGCACTGCCGTCGGGCCGCCACCGGAGGTCGAGGACCTTGATGCCGACCTTTCCGAGGTTCTCTCCCAGCCATTCTGTCGTGGCCAGGATCTCCGGTCGGGCCAAGCCAGTCATCGTCGGTATCATACCGGCGTGGTCGCTCCGTTCATGCCCGATCCGGAGAAGCTGACCGCGGTCCGCGAGGCACTCCCCGCGCTGTCGGCCGGGATCTACCTGAACACCGGATCGGTCGGCCCGATGCCGGCCGAGACGGCGGCCGCGATGGCCGACATCGCGAACTACGAGCGCGACCTCGGGCGCGCGCATCCCGACTACTTCGTCGAGTCGCTGGCCCGCATGGACGAGGCCCGGGCGGGCGTGGCGGCCGTCCTCGGGACCGATGTCGGTGCCGTCGGCCTGACCCACTCGACGACAGACGGGATGAACGCCGCCGCGCTCCTCCCCGACTGGCGCCGCGGCGGGAAGGTCGTGACGACCACCCACGAACACCCGGGCGGCGTCGGGCCCCTCTACGCCCT
>JANMBS010000544.1:0-10895 GCA_031360525.1 Thermomicrobiales bacterium | reverse complement strand
ATGTCGAGCAGTTCGCTGACGGCCGGTGCGAGGACCGGCGCCCACCAGCGCGCGTATCCGGCCGAGATCCGGTCGTAGCGGTCGGTCTGGTCGGTCACCGACGCATGGTGCCACGGCCAGGAGGGCTGGGTGGCGGCTCTGCCCGGAAGGGGTGTCGGCGCGGACGACGCCGGTCGCCCGCGCCCGCGGTCCTATCCCTCGCCGACGATCGGTGCGGGCGGCAGACCGCCCGGCGTTCGCCGGCCATAGCCGAACCGGCGGGCGATGGCGACCACGGTCGCGGCCACCAGGCCCACGATCAGCAAGATCGGCAGCCACACGATGACGAACCAGATCCCCGCGGTCGCCAGGCCCTGGAAGAACGAGACCGTGGCAGCTGCCGCCTCGTCGACGATCGCGGTCGGCTCCCAGCCCTTCTGGGCGACCTCGACGGCGAGGATCGGGGCGTTGAACTGGACCGTCAGAGTGGCGTAGCCGGCTCGATCGTTGAGATCCTTGAGCTGAGCGGTGAGCGTCTCGATCTCGCCGCGCGTCTGGGTCAGCTGTGCCTGGACCTCGAGGACGTCGCTGATCTTGGTCGCTTTCGCGGCGATCCCCTGGAGGGCAGTCTCACTGGCGCGCAGGTTCGCGATCCGCGCCTGAAGGTCGATGACCTGGCTGGTCACCTCGACGGCTTCGGTGTGCTCGGTGACGACCTTCCTGGTCAGGCCGTTGAGCCCACGGAGGATGTCGAGCGCCGCCTCCCACTTGGCAGCCGGGATGCGGTATGTGATCTCGGCCGACGGCTGGTCGCCCTCGTTGCTCGTGGTCGACGCTCCGAGGTAGCCACCGAGCCCGACGATCGCGTCGCGCGCGACGCGGAGTGCTGAGCCGACGTCGCTGACCTCGATCGACATCGTGCCCGTGCGGATGATCTTGGCGTCGTCGACGGCAGCGACTTGGCCGCCACCCACGCCGGTCACTGGAGCCGGGTTTGCCGTGGGAGCGCCTTCGGCCGAGCCGCCGAGGGCCTTGCCGCCGCCGTTGCCGACGGTGTCGACGCCAGAGGCGCCCTGGGCGGCCGGCGCAGCAGACGACGCGGCGCTCCCACAGGCTGCGATCAGCATCGCGACCACGATCAGGAACAGGAGTGAACGGATGGTGCGCATTCTGTGAACCTCCGGAGCACGACTCGGCCTGGATGGCCGGACGGCATCCACCTGACGCGGATAAGCGATGGCCGGTTCCGGAAACCTCCCGACGCACAGGCCCGCGACGGCGTCCGCCACACCGCGTCGGCCCGAGCCGTCCAGAGCCTGATCGCCGCCCGCGCCCTGCCCGCGCCGGCCGCACGGAGGACGGCCCCTTGGACCGATCTATCGCTCGTCGCCTGCTGGTCGCAGGCATGCTCATCGGCATCCTCGCCGAACTCGTTCTCGACGGGCCCGCCTACGGCCTGAACATCCTGATCGTCGTGGCCGCCCTGCTCGGCGCCGGCTGGCTCCTTCGCAGCCGCGGGCGAGCGCCCGATCCGCTCGACGCCTGGCTGCCGATCACGGCCGTCACCCTGGCAGCCTTCGTCGCCGTTCGCGGCGATCCGTTCATGGCAACCGTCGACACGATGGGCGCGCTGGCCTTCACCGGCGCGTCACTTGTCGCGTTCTCTGGGCTGGCCGTCACCCGCCGGTCGGCGTCGGTCGTGGCGATGATGGCAGCGATGACCCTCGAGGCGACCGTCGCCGGGGCCGCGCGTGCCATCCGGGCGATCCGCCCGACGGCGTCCCTGAGATCTACCCGGATCCCGACCACGTTGGTCCCGCTCGGACGGGGACTCTTCCTCGCGTTGCCGATCGCGGTCATCTTCGCGACCCTGTTCGCGTCGGCGGATCCCATCTTCCGGCGGACGATGACCGACCTTCTCGGGTGGCAGCTCGACCTCGGCGGGCTCCCGGGGCGGGCCCTGTTCGTCATCGCCTGTTCGTGGCTCGCGGCGGGGCTCTTGTCGGTGTCCGCTCTCGGGATCCCGGAGGTCTCGGGTTCGTCGCTCGGCGCGGCGGCCCGGACCGGGATCGCCGTCCCGGCCGGCCGGCTCGGCGCTGCCGAGGCGCTCGTCGTCCTCGTCGTCATCGACGCCGTGGTCGGCCTCTTCGTCGGACTCCAGGTCGCCTACCTGTTTGGTGGTCAGAACACGATCCTTGCCGCCGGGATGTCGTACAGCGACTATGCGCGACGAGGGTTCTTCGAGCTGGTCGCCGCGTCATGCCTGGCGGGCGCCGTCGTGGTCGTCCTGGAGGCGACCGTCGCACGACGAAGCCGGTCGTATCTCGTCGCGCTCGTTTGTCTGCTGGCGCTTACCGCCGTCGTGCTCGTGTCGGCGGCACTCCGATTGCGCCTCTACCAGGACGCCTATGGCTGGACCGAGCTCCGGCTCTACGTGCTCACAACGATCGTCTCGCTGGCAGCGGCCCTGGCGTTGATGACCGGGCTCGCGGCCGCGAACCGGATGCGCTGGCTCGGCCACGGGCTGGCGGTCATCGGGATCGTGGCCCTGGTGGCGCTGAATGTCCTCGCACCCGCGGCATTCGTGGCAGCTCGGAACGTCGAGCGGGTGATCGATCCGACGCTGGTGGCACCCGGCGGCCACGCCGGCCTCGACGCCACGTACCTCGGCGTCCTGCCCGACGACGCGGTGCCGATCCTGGTCGAGGCACTTCCCGGGCTGCCGGCACGGGAACAACGGGCCGTCCTGGACATCCTCCGCGAGCGAAGGGTCGAGCTCGGGACCGACCCGGCGTTCGCCAGCCCGGCCGCGTGGAACCTCGGACGCGAACGCGCCAAGGCGTCGCTGGCGACGCTGCCATGACCTGACGCTGGGCTCGGATATGGGCCGGGGCGCTATCGTTTGCCCATGGCACTCCCCTTCGACCCGCCGCTCGAACCGATGCTCGCCAAGGCCGCCGAAAACCTGCCCTCGGACGACGGCTGGCTGTTCGAGCCGAAATGGGACGGCTTCCGGGCACTCGTGTTCCGTGACGGCGACCAGATCTACACCCAGTCACGCGACCTCAAGCCCCTAGATCGGTACTTTCCGGAGCTCGCCGAGCCACTCAAGGCCGCTCTCCCAGAGCGCTGCGTCCTCGACGGCGAGGTCGTCATCGCCCGCGATGGCGCGCTGGATTTCGAGGCCCTCCTTCTGCGCATCCATCCGGCCGCCTCGCGGGTCAAGATGCTTGCCGAGGAATCGCCGGCGAGCTTCGTGGCCTGGGACTTGATCGCGCTCGGCGATGAGGACCTGCGCGGCGTGACGCAGGGCGAGCGTCGGGCTCGACTCGAGGCCGTCCTCGGTGCCACCGAACCCCAGATCCACCTGACGCCGGCGACGCACGATCGAGCCACCGCCGCCGATTGGTTCGAGCGCTTCGAGGGCGCCGGGCTCGACGGCGTCGTCGCCAAGCGACTCGATGCGCCCTACCAGCCGGGCAAGCGCGCCATGCTCAAGATCAAGCACCAACGAACCGCCGACTGCGTGGTCGCCGGGTTCCGCTGGCACAAGAACGGTCCTGGCACCCATATCGGTTCGCTGCTGCTCGGCCTGTTCGACGACCAGGGCACGCTCCATCACGTCGGTGTGACCTCCTCGTTCACGTGGGACAGGAGGGCCGCCCTGGCCGAGGAGCTCGCGCCATTGCGCGAGAACGCCCTCGAGCATCATCCCTGGCGCGAGTGGGCCGAATGGGCGACGACCGGCGATGCCGACGCATCCGGGCAGCGTCTGCCCGGCGCGACATCGCGCTGGAACCGCGGCAAGGACCTGTCCTGGGAGCCACTGCGCGCAGAACGTGTCGCCGAGGTCGCCTACGACCACCTCCAGGGCGACCGGTTCCGGCACGGGACGACCTTCAAGCGCTGGCGCCCGGACAAGCCGCCCGCGGACTGCCGCTACGATCAACTCGAGGAAAGCATCCCCTTCCTCCTCGCGAGCATCTTCGGCAGCGAGGGCTGACGTGGCGGCAGTCCGTCTCGGCCTCGTCGGGGGTGGCTGGATCAGCCGCCACCATCTCGATGCCCTCGAGCGGCTACGACGGACCAAGCTGGTCGGCGTCGTCTCGCGGACACCCGAGACAGGGGACGCCGTGACGGCCCGTTGGGGCGGCACACGCTACGACGACCTCGACTCGATGCTCAGCAAGGGCAAGCCCGACGTCGTCTACGTGGCCGTGCCGCCCTAACGGGCGGTGGCGATCGGCGAGCGGCTGGTCCAGGCCGGCATCCCGTTCCTGACCGAGAAGCCGCTCGCGGCCAGCGATGCGGCCGGGCCGGCACGGCTGGCCGACGCCATCGAGCGGGCCGGGCTCATCGTGGGCGTCGGCTATCACCTCCGCGCGCTCGACATCCTGACCGAGGTCCGCGACTGGCTCGACGGCTCGGCCCCCCAACTGGTCGTCGCACGCTGGCTCGATGCAACGCCAGGTCCGGCGTGGTGGGGCAAGGCCGCGCAGGGGGGCGGCCAGGTCATCGAACAGGCGACACACCTGTACGACCTGGCGCGGCACCTGGTGGGCGAAGCGACGGTCGTCGGTGCCGCATCGACGCTCGACATCCTGATGTCGCGGCGTGGGGTCGATGTGGTCGACAGCACCGCGGCGGTCCTCCGCTTCGCCAGCGGAGCGATCGGGTCGTTCGCCAATACGCGGCGGCTGGCCTCCGCGACGATCGAGATCGAGTTCGTGTGCGAGGGGTTCATCGCGACCCTGACCAAGCGGCCCGAGCGTGGCCAGGGCGACTGGCATGCCGAGTACGACGATGGGACGGCCATCCGATCCATCCGCACCGGCACCGACCCGTACGAGAGGCAGGCCAGTGCGTTTCTGGATGCGGTCAAGGCCGGCGACCCGAGCCGCCTCCTGTCGAGCTATGCCGATGCGCTCAAGACCGACCGATTGACGCGGGCCGTGGTGGCTGCGACCGGGGCGGGCGGCTGACCGTCAGGCGGCGCTGATGGGAGTGGCCGCCGCGCTCGAGGCGCGAAGTGCCACCGGTCACCGCTCGCGCAGCTCGGCGACCACGGCCAGGCGAGCGAGTGCGCGATCGGCGATGATCAGGGCCACGACCACGGCCGCGATGATCGTGCCGGCCATCAAGCCGACCGCGGCGATCGGCACGGCCGGTCGATCGGCCGGCGGGTCGAAGACGCCGGCCAGGATCTGGAGCAAGGCGACGCCGACGAGCGCCCCGGTCAGCAGGCCGGCCAGGATCCCGGCGACGCCGATGACGAGCGCCTCGCCGACCAACGTGGCGCGCAGCTGACGTGGTTCAGCCCCGATCGCGGTCAACGTCGCAAGCTCGCGGCGGCGCTCGGCGAGGCCGGCGAGGAGGAAGAGCGCGACGCCGACGGCTGCGATCAGGACGGCGAACGTCACGTCGATCCCGACGAGGCTCGACAGGTCGACCGAGGTGATGCTGTTGGCGAGTCGAGCCGTCGTCATGGTCAGGTCGGAGATCCCCCACCCGCCGCCGGCACGACCGGTGAGTCGACTCGCGGCGGCGGTCACCTCGCCATCGGCCTTGACCAGCGCCCACGAGATCTGGTCGTTGCCGGTCTGTGCCGCGACATAGGACTGGTTGGCGACCAGGAAGGCATCCTTCGGCGCGGTCGGGAACTCAAGGGCGATCCCGGCCATCGTGAAAACGACTGTGACCAGGTTCCCGTTGGCATCGGGCACACGGATCTTGAGGTGGTCGCCCGGGACGATGCTGTAGTCGGTCGCGGTCTCGGCCGAGACCAGGATGGCGTCGGGCGCGGCCCGCAACGCGTCCATCGCGCCGGCCGCGGTCATCCCCTGGAAGAACGAGTCGGAGAGGGGCGCGACCGTCGCCAGCGTGGCGGCATCGATCGCCAGCAGGTCCTGTGCCTCGGGGCCGACGTAGACGACCCGATCGACGAACGGCGTGACCGCGGTGACCCCCGGCCCACGCAGCGTGTCGACCGCTGCGGCCGTAACAGGCGCGGTCGCGACCGCCTTGATGTCGGCCCCGAGCGTCAGCTCGGCGTCGACGCGCTGCTGCTGCCGATACGTGGCGTCGAACACCAGGACGCTCGTCGCGAAGCTCGTCGCCAGGGCCAGGACCACGATCGCGCGCGAGGCGGTGGTCGCCCGAGCCCCGAGCGATCGGCCGGCCAGGCCTCCGCCCGGACCGAGGATCCGCGCCATCGCGCGCGATAGCCGGTTGCTTCGCCGGAGCGCGGCCGTCACGAGGCGGAGGAGTAGCAACGTGCCGGCCGACCAGAACAGCAGCGGCGCGATGAACGAGGTCAGTGCGAGGGTCACCGTCGGGTTGCCCTCGGCGTTCAGGACCGGATGGACGCCGGTCCCGCCGGCGATCACGTAGACGACGCCGCCGGCGGCAAGGGCGATCAGGTCGAGATAGGCGCGTTGCCATAAGGGGCCCCGGACACGCTGGAGCTCCTGCCGACCGAGGGCGATCTCCTCGCGAAGCTGGCTGCGCAAGGGGATGTACGCAGCGATGCTCGCCAGCAGGGTCGTGAGCGCGACCGCCACGACCGCAACGCGCGCGATCGTGCCGGCGGGATCCGTCGTCGCCAGCGCGCCGCCGAACAGGCCGATCCCCACGATCGACCCGAAGACGGCGCCGACAAGTGAACCGAGGGCGGCCGTGACGACCGCGGCGCCGACGAAGACCAGCCGCAGTTGACCGGTGGTCGCGCCACGCGCCCGGAGCAGGGCGGCATGCCGGCGGGTCGTATCGGCCGTCGCGTCGGCCGCCAGGCGGGACAGCGCCAGGGCGAGGATGATCCCGGGCAGGGCCAGGAAGATGAACAGGATCTGGCCCCAGGCGAGGTCGGCCGCGAGCGGCTCGAGCGAGGCTGCGGCGTCATCGATCACCTGGAACGTCCCCGCGCCCTGGCGATCCAGGCGCCGCCGGACGGTGTCGAGCCAACGCTGCGCCTCGACCGGGTCGCCGGGGAGTTGGGCGTGCTGGAGCTGGATCTGGACCTCGCGGCGGATAGCCGGGTCCGCGGCGAAGACCGGTCCCGTCACCGCCGACCCGGACGCGGCGGGCGCACTCGGGTCCGCCGCGGTCGCACCGGCCGGGATCTTCGGGATGACGAGCGCCTCGATGTCGGACCGGGCCATCACGGCGACGTTGGCCGGAGGGTTCGCCCCGGCCGCGCGATGCGCCGCATCGATCGGGCCGAGGAGCAGGTCCGCTCCTGTGGTCGCGACTACGCCCGACACCACGAGATCGACCGAGCCGCCGCCGGGCAGCGTGAAGGTCACTTGATCGCCGGGGACGGCCCCGAGGTTCGATGCCAGGTCTCGGCTGATGAGGATCTTCCCGGGGGCCGCCACGCCAGACGACGCCGCGAACAGCCCCGTCGCGGCGTCGTAGCCAGGGTCGATGCCGACGAGGACTCCGGTGCTCGTCTGGGTCGCGGTCCCGGCCTTGCTGAGCGCCGCCGCGTCGAAATGGACGAGGTCGAAGGGATAGGTCGCGCGGACGGCCGGGTCGGCTGCGAGGATCGCCTTCGCAGTCGTGGCGTTGGCGCCGCCGGCCAGCAGGACCTGCGCGTCGACGGTGACTTCGGCCAGCGCTCGGCGAGTCACGGTCGCGCCGGAGGCCGACCCGAAGAGCAGGACGCTCGTGACCAGCGCGGAGGCCATCGCGACGCCGACGAGCGCGGCCAGGCTGCGACGCGGTTCGCGGACGACCAGACGGATGGCATGCCCGATGAACGGCATCACGCCACCTCCGAGAGACGACCGTCGTGCATCTCCCACCGTCGGTCGCCACGGGCGGCGCTCCGCAGGTCGTGCGTCACGAGAACGAGACTGCAACCACGATGCCGGACGGCATCGACGAGGAGATCGAGCACGAGATCGCCCGTCTCGTCGTCGAGGCTGCCGGTCGGCTCGTCTGCCAGGAGGATCGCAGGCTCGATGACGAGCGCGCGAGCGACACCGACGCGCTGCCGCTCGCCGCCCGAGAGCTCGTCGACCCGGGCATCGACGACATGTCCGAGGCGGACCTCCTCGAGCGCCGCGGCCGCGCGACCTCGCCGTTCCGCTTCGGGGATCCCCGCGAAGGTGAGCGGGAGCGCCACGTTCTCGCCGACGCGGAGTGACGAGATCAAACCGAACGATTGGAAGACGATCCCGACCCGATGCTGGCGGAGTCGGGCGCGCTCGGTGGCGGTCAAACGCGCAAGGTCGTGACCGAGGACGACGATCTCACCTTCATCGGGCGGCTCGAGGCCGCCGAGGAGCCCGAGCAACGTCGTCTTGCCGGAGCCCGACGGACCCACGATCGAGACGAACTCGCCGGCCTGGACCTCGAGATCGACGGCGTCGACGGCGCGGAGTGGCTCGAGTCCGTCGCGGGCAAAGCGCCGCGTGACACGTCGGCAGGCGATGGCCGTCATCGGACCGGCCGATCGGAAACGATCCGCCCATCGCGGAGCTCGACCACGCGGTCGGCGCGGGCCGCGACCGACGGGTCGTGGGTGGCCAGGACGATCGTCATCCCCTCGCTCCCATGGATCTCCATGAGCAGGTCGAGAAGGCCACTCGCCGATCGCGTATCGAGCTCGCCCGTGATCTCGTCGGCGAGGAGGATCGGCGGGCGCGTCACCACCACCGCGGCGAGCGCCGCCCGTTGCTGCTCACCACCGGACAGCTGGGCCGGACGCCCGTCCGCCCGCGACCCCAAGCCGACCCGCTCCAGTGCGGCCAGTGCCGTGGCGTCGTCCACGGGTCGTCCGGCCAACGCGGCCGCGAGCCGGACGTTCTCGGTGAGGTCCAGGAACGGGACGAGATTCTGGCTCTGGAAGACGATCCCGACCTGGCGGCCACGCAGCGCGGCGCGGTCCGCTTCATCGGCCCGGGAGATGTCTGTGCCGGCGACGAACACTTGGCCGGCCGTCGGCCTGTCGCTGGCCGCGATCAGCTGCAGGAGCGTCGACTTGCCGCTCCCCGAGCGGCCCATGACTGCGACGATCTCGCCGTGCGAGATCTCGAGATCGATGCCGCGCAGCGCGACGGTCTCGACGTCCACCTCGCGGTAGATCCGGATGACGTCGACGAGACGGATCGCGGCGGTCGGCAGGACCGGCGGTAGGTCCGCGGCCCGCTCGGCGGTCACGACCATGTGAACGACTCGATCATCTGGCGGAAGGCATCGACGTTGTCGACGCCGTCGGGCGTCGAGAGGCTGACGATGGCGAGGTTCGTCGTGCCCGGGACGTAATAGCGGTCCACGGTCGAGGGGATCTGCTTGCCGGTCACCGGATCCGGCGGCGAGGGCAGATGGATCACGAGGTGGTCGTACGTCCGGGATCCGACCTTGACCTTGTTCTGCTTGACGAGCTTGAAGCCGGCCTGGGACTGGAGCGCCGGGAGGTCGGTCCCGCTGATGTACGCGCCGACATCGGATGGGAGGGTCACCAGGAGGACCGTCTCGCTGCTGTCCTTGTCGCGGACGACGACCCCATCCGGACCAGCGGTCACCTGCCAGCCCTCGACGTACTGGATCGAGAACCCGTGTGTGCTGTCGCGATAGGTCAGGAAGACCGCGTTGTCGGGGACGTCGCCCGAGGTCCCGCTACCACCGGTGTCGGGCGGCTGGCTTGGAACCTCCGAGGCAGGCGGGAGAATCGGCGAGCCGGCAGGCGACGTTGCCTCCGCAGAGGTGGTCGGCGCGGTCGTGGGCGCGCTCGAGGGGCTCGGGACGGTCGAGGGAGCGACCGCCGTTCCGCAGGCCGCCAAGAGGAGGCCAAGCATTGACAGGATGGCCAGGGATGCGATGCGCTGCGGCGTCGGGTGCTTGTCCATCGGGACCTCGTGCTGATCGGGTCCCGGAGCAGGAACCGTCAGGACGAGGTATGCGCTCCCGACATGAACCTCACCTGAAGCGCGGGAGGACGAGCCGGAACGTCGACCCGACCCCGGGCTCGCTGTCGACGGTCAGCCGCCCGCCGGCCCGCTCGGCGAGACTGCGGGCGAGCGCCAGACCGAGCCCGGTGCCATCCGGACCCGCCGCGTCCGCAGTGACCCGGTAAAACGGCTCGAAGATCCGGTGGATATCGGCGGCGGCGATCCCGGGCCCGTCGTCGGCCACCTCGACGATCGCATCCCGCTCGGAACCGGACGTCGTCACCCGGATCCGCACGCCAGATCCTCCATAACGCGCCGCGTTGTCGAGCAGGTTGGCGAGGATGCGCCGGATGTCCTCGTGATCGGCCGAGACAAGGAGGTCCGGCGCGAGTTCGATCCTCGTCATCGCGGGCCTCGGTCGCGCGAGACCGAAGTTCTCGACTGCTTCGGCGGCGATCACCGACAGGTCGGATGGCTCGACGCGCGACGTCAGGAGGCGTTCGTCGGTCCTGGCCAGCAGGAGCAGGTCGTTGGTCAGGCCTGTCAGCCGGTCTGTCGAGACGACCACCGAGCGGAGGGCGCTCTTGAGCTCGTCAGGGGTCGCGTCGCCGTCGGCCGCCGCCTCGGCGGTCACCCGGATCGCCGCAAGCGGGCTCCGCATCTCGTGCGAAGCGTCAGCGACGAAGCGCCGCTGGCGGAGATGCGCCTCGCGGATCGGCCTGAGCGTCCGGCTGGCCAGGATCCAGGCGACGATGCCGACGAGGGCGATGACCACGACGTTGCCGACCACGAGGGCGACCGCGATCCGATTGATCGTCGCCCGGTATGCCAGCTCCGCCGCCTGCTCGCTCGATAGCTCGGGCGCGAGGTCGAAGGCGGGCACCAGGACGCCCGTGATGGCGACGTAGAAGACGACACTGAAGGCACCGAGCACCAACGCGAAGAGCGCGATGAAGAGCAGCGTCAGGCGGAGCCGGGCGCGGGCGAACATCAGTCGCCGGCGACCGACTGGTCCTGGGCCCG
>JANMBS010000543.1:0-6867 GCA_031360525.1 Thermomicrobiales bacterium | reverse complement strand
CTGCCATCTGGCAGCAGCGTGGCCGTGTGGCCGCTCCGGATAACCGACATGCTCCCGGTCGCGGTCCATCGCCCAGTGGCGGGGTCGAAAAGCTCAGCGGCCGATAGGTCGCTCCCGTCGTCGCCCGTGCCGCCCGCGACCAGGACCCTGCCGTCGAGCAGAAGCGTGGCCGTCTGGGTGTGTCGATGCGTCACCATCGGTCCAGCTGTGCTCCACTCTCCGGTGCTCGAATCGAACCGTTCGGCGTCGCCGACACCCCCCGCCACGAACACGGTGCCGTCGCGAAGGAGCGTCGCCGATTTGCCGGCGGACTCGGCGAGGGAATCTGGGCTCCCGAGGATCCGGACCATGTCCCCCGTCGTCGTCCAGGTCGCAGACACAGGCGCGGATTGATTCGTGGGCCTCGGCGAGGACTTCGCGGAAGGCAGCGGCGTCGGAGCCCTCAGCGATGATTCCGGCGTCGCGGGGGGTACCACCGACGATAGCCTGATGAGGCCCGCGCCCACGGCGATCGCACCTCCGACCAGAGCGGCAACCAGCAACGCGGCAGCCGCCAGAATCGCGAGCTTCGGCCCCCTGCCAAACGTCGTGGAAACAGCTGTCGAAGGCTGCGGCATCGTCGCCAGGCTCCTCTGTCGTTGTGGCCTCCAGGAGAAGATTCCGCTGTCCCTGACGAACCAGGTCGGGCGCTGGCGGGTCGCATCGACCCGGGCGAGGCTGCGCTCGAGGAGGCCATCGGGCGTGGTCGACGTCGCCCGCTCCTCGAGCCAGGCACCAAGCTGCCGATCGAACTCCTCGATTGCGGTCATCGGACGGTCTCCATGGGCAGGCGATCGGCGCTCCGGGCGTCGGCCTCGAGTTCTGAGCGCAGCGCGGACGTGGCACGACTGAGCCTCGACTTGATGGTGCCGGTCGGGACGGACAATGCGGCGGCGGCCTCGTCGTCCGAGAAGCCGAGGTAGTGGCGCAGGACGAGCACGGCGCGGTGTTCCGGGCGCAGGCGGCGGAATGCCCGGTCTATGGCGTCGCGATCTTCCACATCGGCGGTCGCATCCGGCGTCGTCGCAATCTCGCGAACCTGGACCATTCGCGGCGATCGCCGTCGCTCGCGCTTCGCCTCGCGATACACGGCCCGGACAAGGACGCGATGGAGCCAGGCGTCAAAACCGTCGGGATCGCGCAACCCTTTGAGGTCGCGCCAGGCGAGGACGAGCGTCTCCTGAACGGCGTCGTCGGCCTGGTCGCGGTCGCGGAGCATCAGCTGGGCGATGTTGAAGAGCCGGCCGATGGAGCCAGCGGCGAGCGTCGCGAACGCGTCCCGATCGCCCCGTCGCGCTCTCTCGACTAACTCTCGCTGCACCATTCACCCCTCGTACCCGGCAAGGATGCGCCGGTTGTTGCACTAGAGGGAGTGCGTGCGCTCGATTCGTTCCATCTTTCCCCATCAGCACGCGTCCCGAGACCTTCTACTACCGCCGCGTTATTGGGGACGCTGTGCGCGCCGTCGAGGCGGTCCGGACGCATCCGCGTGTCGATGCCGATCAGGTCGACCCACGCGCCTTCAATGCACCGGCTGAGATCCGGAAGGCTGTGCGCCATGTCCAGGCCGCGGGATCACGGACGGCCGCGCCGCGATGGAGCAGCTGGGCGAACGCTTCGGCGACCGCATCGCTGGCGATGTCGGCGTCGCCGGCGAAGGCGTAGATCGCGCGCCAGAGCCGCTCCGCGTCCGCCCGATACACGGCTTCGACGCCCTCGTGCGGTTCCACCACGGCCATTGCGCTTTCCATCAATGACAAAGGGGGCATTCCGTGGCAAAAGGTGACATCCGCGACGAAAAACGCCAATCAGCACGTCGAACAGCCAGCCGCGGGGCTCGGCCCGTTAGGCCTCGTGCCATCCGCCACGTCCGCAGGATTACGATGACAGCGATCATCGCGTTCCTCCGAGGCCGACGCGCAGAAGCTGTCGGCATGCTCGAATCGAAGACCTGCTAACTGGACGCCGTACGCTCGGTATGTCACGCTCATGCCACAACGCTCAGGCCGATCTACTTCGTAAACAGCAGGTCCTCAGTTCGAATCTGAGTGTCGGCTCCATCCCTATTCCCCGTTCGGAATGGCCGGTTTAGGGTGGAGCCTGTTCCCCCGACGGTCCGCCCGTCCGGCGGGACACCCATCGGAAGAAGCCGTCGTACCGATCCTTCGATCGACGATGGGACCATCCGGCGGGACACGACGGACGGTGCGGTCCCCCAGGCGGTCAACAACGTGTCTGGGAACTACATCTAGCCCGCCGACGGAGCCTCGTGGATCGTCTGGGCCGCCCGGATGCCCGATTCGAGGGCGCCCTGGATCCAGGCGTGATAGAGCGAGCAATGCTCCCCGGCGAAGTGGATCCGCCCTTCGGATCGGATGATGTCCGCCTGGAGGTCGGTCTGCTGCTCCGGCGCAAACATCGCGAACGCCCCGCGGGCGAAGCGGTCCGCATACCAGGCGTGGGAGGTGCCACCCTCGTACTCCTCCCGAATTCGAGGGTGGATGCGGGCGACGTCGTCGAGCGCCTCCTCGAGCCGCGTCTCCTCGTCCATCGCGCCCCACTGGAGGGCGTCCTGGCCCCAGGTGTAGCTGGCAAGCAGGACCCCCCGAGTGGTCGACGGATCAGGCGTCGGGTAGTTCATCCGCCGGATGGGGAGCTCGGTGACCGTGCCTCCGCCGTAGATGCCGTCCTCCTCCTCCCAGAACCGGTTGCGAACCTGAATGAGGATCTTCGTCGAAGCGTGGTAGTTGAGCTGGCGGATAGCTCGCTGCTTGGTGTGCGAGAACGGCTGCAGGACCTCGATCGTGCGGAGGACGGAGAAGGGGATCGTGACGATGACGTGATCGGCACGCACGTGGTAGCGGCCCGACTCCGTCTTGAAATGGACGGTCACCCCATCCGGATCCTGATCGAGCGCGAAGACGTTCGCGCCGAATCGGACCTCGTTCGCGAGCTGGTGGTAGAAAGCGTTTGGGAGACCGTCCATCCCCCCGGCGATCTCCTGCATGTCGACATACGCCCCGCCGAGGTCCTCGCGCAGGATCTCGACGAGCGAGTTGTGCATGTCGGCTTCGAGGAAGTTCAGCACCGCGTAGTACTCGATCGCCCCACGGGACCAACCCTTGAAGCGCAGGAACTCGTAGAGCGAGTACTGGTCGTACTCGCGCACGATGTGCTCCCATGCCGCGTCGCCGTCGTGGTCGACCATCTCGCGCAGGTCGGCGATCGTCGATTCCCAGAGATCGTCGGCATTCCGGCCGCGCTCGTGCTCCTCGACGGCGAACGGGAGCCGACTCGGGTCGCGGTCCGCTTGCTCCTTCGTCATCCGCATGCCGCCGATGTGAACAAGCGCCTTCGGGTTGCCCATGACGAACGGCCGGAGCTGGAGGCCGAACAGGTCGCAGTATCGGAGCGTGAGGTCGTGTGCCCGCGGGATGCGCATCCCGCCGGCCTCCGCGTAGAGCCCGGGCGCGAACGTGCGGAGCGTGTAGATCCGGCCGCCGACCCGGTTCTGGGCCTCCAGGACGGTCACGTCGTGGCCCTGGCGCTTCAGCTCGAACGCCGCAACCAGACCGGCCAGCCCGGCCCCCACGATGACGACGCCCTTGCGCGCACCCGGCCGTCGGTCGAGCCCCGAGTCCGGCGTGCCGAGCACGTCCGGATCCACCGGTGTCGTGACCGGCGGGACCTCGTCCGGAGCCATGCCCTGCGACCCTGGCTCCACGCTCTCAGCGGTTAGATCGGTCATGCCGAACAGGCTCCTGACTGCACCGTTTAGACCATACAGCCGCGGCGCGCCCCGGGATGGCACGGTCAGGTGCCCGACCCGCGGCCCCGCGCGCCGGCGACTGGCGATCCCCCAGCCTGCTGACGGCCCGGAACGTCGCCCCATATGATGGCCGCGCGGAGCTAGCGATGGGCGGGGTCCTGTTCGACCGCATCGGAGTCGTCTAGCGGTTGCGGGAACGCACCTCACCCCGGTGGCGAGTCGCATCACAGAGCGGTGGCAAGCTTCTGCGACAGGTGCTCCGCGATCATGATCGTGATGATGTGCGGGAAACCGGACGGAGGCTCCGGCATGATCGAGGCGTCGACGACGTTGAGACCCGCAACGCCGTAAACACGCCCGAGGGCGTCTACCACCGCGCCGCTCTCAGGAGCGGGCCCCATCGCACAGGTCCCGACGACGTGTGGAATCGAATACGCGTTCTCGACGACAGTCCGACGGAGCGCGGCGAGGTTTCCGGGATTTGGCGGTGCGGGCATTTCGCAGAGGCGCCTGATCTCCGGCCGGTTCGCGAGCTCCAGCCCACGCCCATAGCCCTCGACCAGGCGATCCATATCCGCCGACTCGCGCACGCCGGGGAGCGCGATCCGCGGCGCCGCGGCCGGATCTGTCGATCGCAGCCGAACGGACCCTCGCGATCGTGGCTGAAGGAGAATCGGGTCGAAGTAGAACCGCGGCTCGTCACCATTTGGATCGGCGACCCAGAACATCAGGTCCGGTCCGCCGCCGCTTGGCGCGGCCGAGCTGCGGAAGGTTGCGATAGAGTGAAGGATCGGACCGTCAGGTCCGACTCCGCGCCAGCCGGAGTCCAGATCAACACCCGGGTGGTCGGCGAGGTTCGCGCCGACGCCGGGAAGGTCGACCTGGACGGCGACACCCACCGAATGAAGATGATCCGCCGGTCCGATGCCCGAGCGCATGAGGATCGGCGGAGTCCCATACGTCCCGGCGCTGAGAATGACGGTATCGGCCCTGACCTCCGTTCCACCGACGAGTCGCACTCCGGTTGCCCGGCCGGCATCGAGGAGCACCCGGTCGACGGCGGAATCCGGCCAAACGCTGAGGCGCGGTGACCGCCAATCGGCCGGGAGGTAGGCATCCATCGCCGTGACCCGATGGCCGGAGCGAGAGCTCATCGGCAGGCGACCGACGCCCACCGCCTGCGGATCGTTGTGATCCTCGACGGCTGGAAAGCCCAGGGCATCGAAGGCGCGGAGGGCGGCGACATGGATCTCCGACGGCTCGTGGTCGAGGTAGCGGGTGATCGGGAGCGGGCCGTGATCGCCGTGCCAGGGCAGGGTGCCGTATTCCACATCTGCCTCGAGGCGACGGAAAGCCGGCAGCACCTCATCGAAGCTCCAGCCGCTATTGCCGTTCGCGGCCCAGGCATCGAAGTCGGCCCTCGCGCCGCGTACGGCAAAGCGAGTGAGCCAGGACGTGCCGCCCAGCAGCCGGCCACGGCGCAGCGTCCCGGTCGCACCCGTCGTCTCGGGCTCGGACCGCAGTCCCCAGTCCGGTATTGTCGGCAGACGCCAGCCATCGCGAAACTCGGCGGGTGTCGCGCCCCGGAGATCCGGTCCCGCCTCGAGCAGTAGGACCGACCGATCGCAAGACTCCGACAGGCGGCGTGCCATCACGCAGCCCGCCGCGCCGGCGCCGACGACCACGATGTCGAACTCGTCGCGCCGTCCCACCGACGTGCCTCCTCGCGTCCTCATGCGTCACATCCGGTGCGCTTCAAGCGACCATCGCACACGCCTCGAAGGTAAAGCAAGGCAGCGGCTCGGGCGAGCCCAAACGAAGACCTGCTGACTGAGCAGCCTACGCTCGCGATCCACGCTTGGGCCACAAGCTCAGGCCGAACTATTTCGTAAACAGCAGGTCCTCGGTTCAAGTCCGAGTGTCGGCTCCACTCCTTGAACGAAATGGCCGTCGTAGCTCATAAGCTACGACCGCGGCCGTTGTGTAGGGCGATCGTCAACCCAGGAGCGCGGCGACTCCCCATGCTCCCGCGGCGACCAGGGCCAGGGTCGCGGCGACGATGACTACCCGCCCGGGTACGCCACGGCCCAGGACCGCGGCGAGCCCGACGAGGACCGCGCCCAGCGCAAGCAGCGACAGCCCATAGAGGGTTCGGTTCCCCCGTTCGCCGTGGCGGTCGGCAACCTCCATCTCGCGGTTCTGCGCCAACGCGACATCGGCCAAGTCGCCGGGATCTGCACCAGCCAGCTTCCGCGTCGCCTCGTCGACGCCGCTCGACTCCGAAGGGACACTCCCCATCGTCTGAGCGATCACGAAGAGCCGTTCAGCCGCCTTGGCGTCGGCTTCAGCCCGCCCCTGGATCGCGTCCAAGGTTTCCGGATCGTTGAGCACCGCGATCTGTGCGGCCGTGGCGCTGATGGCGAGCGATGTAGCCAGCTGCAAACCATTGATCTGGAAGGCGAACCGGGGCGAACCCCCAGCGGTTCCCTCGAAGACCCGGACGGACAAACGCGACGCCATATGGAGGGCGCGTTCCTCTTGCATGCCGGCGTCGACCTGGAGTGTCGCCAGAAGGGCTGCCAGGATGGCCGCCGCGCCGACCAGCATCGCCAGCCACCGATCGAACGGTGTTTGCCCGGAGGCTTCAGTGACGGCCTCGATATCGAGCGAGGCGGCCATCAGGCGGTCACCTCGATGAAGGCAGCGGCGGCGATCCCACACGCGAGCGTGAGCGCTCCGAGGGTCAGGAACAGCCGCCGGCGGTTCTGAAAGCCGTTGGCCAATGCGCCGAATAGGAAGGTCAGCCCGACCGGGATGCTTACCGCCGTCTCGCTGATCGCCTGTCGCGCCAGCCGGTCCCCGGCAGCCTGCGGATCGTCGGGCCGGATGGCTACGAGGTCCGGGTAGAGGTTGCGTACGTCCCGCAGTCGAAGGCCCAGGTCGTAACTGCCGTCCTCGCGCCTGTAGCGTGGGTCTTTGGCAACCTCCGATGCAGAGACAAGAGCGTCAAGCAACTGGTCCTGGGCCGCGGCCTCGGCCAGTAGCACGGAGCGGGCGAA
>JANMBS010000540.1:0-4083 GCA_031360525.1 Thermomicrobiales bacterium | reverse complement strand
TCGCCGGGCACGACCGCGCCGTGGCGCTCCGGCTGATCTCGTTGAGCGTCGAGCTCGCGAGTCGGGCACGGGCTCGCTATAGCGCCGAACGCGGAAGCAAGCCCGGCGACGACGGCCCGCTCCTCGTGGCGGGTTCGGTCGGGCCGTACGGGGCGATGTTGGCGGACGGATCGGAGTATCGCGGCGACTACGACCCGGGTGCGACCGCCCTGGCCGACTTCCATCGCCCGCGGATCGAGGCGCTGGTCGAGGCTGGCGCGGACCTCCTCGCATTCGAGACGATCCCGACTCTCCGCGAGGCCGAGGTGCTGATCGGGCTGCTCGACGAGGTCGACGTGCCGGCCTGGCTCAGCTACTCGTGCCGGGATGGGCGATTCACGTCGGCCGGCGAGCCGATCGAGGCCGCCGTCGCCGTCGTTGCTCACCCGCGCCTCCTCGCGGTCGGGATCAACTGCACAGCCCCGCGTCACCTGCCCGCCCTCCTTTCCGCCGCACGGACCGCGACGGACCTGCCGCTGATCGCCTACCCGAACGGCGGCGAACGCTGGGATGGGCTTAGCCGGCGCTGGCTTGCCGAGGAGGGCGGTGCCTACGATCCCGCCGCGGTCGCGTCATGGACCGGGCTCGGCGCGACGTGGCTCGGTGGGTGCTGCGGGACTGGACCGGCTGAGATCACGGCGCTGGCGATGGCGGTCCGCGCGGCTTGAACGTACAAACGCGGACGCGCCGGCCGGCGCATCCGCGTTCGAAAGTGGAGGTTGGCGGCGATCAGACGGCGTCGGCCGTCCGGCGCGAGAAGATCCGGATGGCGGCCAGGATGAGCGCCTCAACGAGGGTCCACGCGATGAGCGCGACGATCGCGGCGATATCGAGAACCGAGCCCTGGTCCGCCGTCACGCGGTTGAGCGAGAACATGCCGATGAACGGGTCGACGAACGGCTGGGTGACGTTGAGCACGAACTGTACGACGTCATTGCCGCGGTTGGCCACGAGCAGCAGCAGGACGATGCGCAGGATGAGCATCACCTGAAGGATGCCGAACAGGAACGTCACGATGCGCTGGGCGTATGCAGTCCCGCCTGGACCGGGCGCAACACGCGCCGTTTCGGTGGTCCGGACGCTGCTGGCGGCCGGGGCGGCGGGGATGGGAGCGACGTAGGGGTCTGTGGCCGCCGGCGCCTCGGTCACGGTCTCTCGGGTCGTTGATCGTTCGTAATCGGTCATGGTGGAGCCTCGTTAGGGGGTCTGACGCCCTAGGTTGGCCCTCCTGACATGACCGGCGGATGCGAAACGGTGCTGCGCGTCTTGCAACCGCGTGTCACATCGCGCAGGCAGCGTGGGCGACCTCGCCGGCCTAGCGCGTGCGCGGGAACCCGAGATCGATCTTGGAGGTCCCCGGGTCCGGCCAGCGCGAGGTCACGATCTTGGCCCGCGTGTAGAACTGGACACCCTCGGGACCGTACATGTGCAGGTCCCCGAACAGTGAGTTCTTCCAGCCGCCGAAGCTGTAGTACGAGACCGGGACCGGGATCGGCACGTTGATGCCGACCATCCCCGCCTCCACCTCGAACTGGAACTGGCGTGCCGCCCCGCCGTCGCGCGTGAAGATCGCGGTGCCGTTGCCGTAGGGGTTGTCGTTGACCAGGGCCACCGCCTCGTCGTAGGTCTTGACCCGCATGACGGTCAGGACCGGGCCGAAGATCTCGTCGCGATAGGCATCCATCTCGGGCGTCACGTTGTCGATCAGCGAGACCCCCAGGAAGAACCCGTCCGACTCGCTGTAGAGCGGGTGCTCGCGCCCGTCTGTGACGAGCGTTGCGCCCTGGGCGGGGCCGGAATCGAGATACGACGCGACCTTGTCGCGGTGCTGCTCGGTCACCAGCGGGCCCATCTCGGAGGCCGGATCGCTCCCCGGTCCGACCGTGATCCTGGGCAGGCGCGCCTTGATCGCCTCGACCAACGGGTCGCCGACGTCGCCGACCGCCACGATCGTGGCGATGGCCATGCAGCGCTCCCCCGCCGACCCGTAGCCCGCGGAGACGGCCGCGTCGGCGGCCATCTCGATGTCGGCGTCGGGCAGCACGATCATGTGGTTCTTGGCCCCACCAAGCGCTTGGACTCGCTTGCCCGCCTTCGTGCCGGTCTCGTAGATGTAGCGCGCGATCGGCGTCGAGCCGACGAACGAGACGGCGGCGATGTCCGGATGCTCGAGGATCGCGTCGACCGCGACCTTGTCGCCATGCACGACGTTGAAGACGCCGTCCGGCACGCCCGCCTCCTTGAGCAGTCCGGCGATGAAGTTGGAGGCCGAGGGGTCCTTCTCTGACGGCTTCAGCACGAACGTGTTGCCCGAGGCGATGGCCGTCGCGAACATCCACATCGGGACCATCGCCGGGAAGTTGAACGGCGTGATGCCGGCCACGACGCCCAGCGGCTGGCGGATCTGGTAGACGTCGACCCCGCCCGAGACCTGCTCGGAGAAGCCGCCCTTGAGCAGGCTCGGGATCCCGGTCGCGAACTCGAGGTTCTCGATGCCGCGGGCGATCTCGCCGAGCGCGTCGGAGGTGACCTTGCCGTGCTCCGCGGTCAGGTGCGCGGCCAACTCATGGCGATTGGCCTCCACCAGGTTCCTGATCTTGAACATGATGTCGGTGCGCTTCGACAGAGAGGTCGCGCGCCAGGCGGGGAACGCGGCCTTCGCAGCCGCGACGGCGGCCCCGACCTCATCGACCGAGGCGAGGTCGACATGCCTGGCCAGCGTGCCGGTCGCCGGATCGTAGACAGGAGCCTCACGCCCGGACGTCCCGGCCACGGTCGTGCCGCCGATCCAGTGGCTGACCCGACCCGGGGTCGGTGCATCTGTACGGGCGCTGCCTGGCTCTGCGACTTGTGTCATCGGAAACCTCGTTGGGTGGAATCGTCACGATACTCCCACGCGTCGCCGGAGTCCCCCGGAGGCGCATCGGCGGCTGGGCTGCCCCGACGCACGGTGAGGATCAGGAGGATGACAGCACAGCCGATGGCGATGCCGACTGAGATCAGGCCCGCTGCGGTGAGACCACCGGCCACCACCGGATCGCGCCACGTCGTCGAAACGACCGCCCGGACGACGGCCCACAGCCCGATCGCAACGAAAAAGAGCCGCCCGTCGCGGCCGCGGAACGCCCCGAGCACGACGGCCACGGTCAGGATCGCCAGGATGACCAGGGTCGCGATCCCCTCGTACGCCTGCGACGGGTGTGACGGCAGGACCGGCACCAGCGAACCCCATGGACCCGGGCCCAGATAGGCGGTCGCCCAGTCCGCGTCGCTCGCGAGTCCCTGGCCGGTGCCTGTCAGCATCATCGTCAGCTTCCCCGCACCCAGCACGAACAGGACCGGCAGCGCGGCGATGTGCAGCCAGTGCCCGGTCGATGGCCCGAGCAGGCTCGCGACGTACCCCCCGGTCATGGCGCCGCCGAGCACCGCCAGCCCGAGTTCCATCCCCCCGATCGACGGGTCGAGCAGGCGCTCGGGCGTCGAGCCGAACGCCTGCTGATGGACGATCAGGTATCCGACCCGGGCGCCGATCACGGCCCCTGGGACGATCCCGACCACCACGAACGCCAAGTCATCGGGCCGCAGGCCGCCGGCACGGGCGAGGAGACCAGCGAGGATCAACGTCGCGAAGATGACACCGACGAGCGCGACTGAGCCCCAGCGCACTGTCAGGTCGCCGAACAGCTGGAGGTTGGGGTCGAAGTCGAAGGTCAGGACGGCGATCGGCACGGTGGCGATGAGTGTATCGAAGGTCGCGAACTGGGCACCGTGCCCCGGCCGGCGGCGGTCGCCCGCGCCCGATGACCGTGTCGGACCGCCGACACGTTGCCTGTCCGCCCATGGCTCGCCGCTGCGCGACGCCCGGAACATCATCGGCGCCAAGTCGCAGGTCAATCGCGGGGGCGAGCGATCTGCGCGAGGCGGCGGACGAGCCTGGGGGCTCCTACGACCGCTACCGGGACGTCCGGCCCGCGGGGATCACGGGCCGGACGTTGCGTCTCGAGGGATGGAGACGACGATGCAAACCATCGCATCAGGCCCGAG
>JANMBS010000539.1:0-5389 GCA_031360525.1 Thermomicrobiales bacterium | reverse complement strand
CATCGACTTGCCGTAGACATCGGGGATCTCGCGCAGTTCATGCGCCCGGGCGGGGATGCGCAACTCGCGCGGCAGCTCGGAGCTCAGCAGTACCAGGCCCGAGATCGGCATCCGTTCGGCGGCCTTGAGCGCGAGCAGGCCGCCCATCCCGTGACCGACCAGCACGACGTTCGAGCCGAAGCGCTGGAGGGCGCCGACGACGTCCTCGGTGTAGGTATCGAATGAGAGCGTCGCTGGGTCGGCCGTCTGCGACCAGAAATGGTTGCGCAGGTTGAGGGCGTGGCCCTCCCAGCCACGCGCCGCGAAGTAGCCGAGATAACGCTCCCAGACCCACGAGCCGGCCAGCTCGCCATGGACGAACAGCAGGGGCTTGCGCCGCGAGCGTCGCTCGGGCAGCCACGACTCGATGTAGATCCCGCGCTCGTCGAGTTCGATCTCGTCCTTGCGGACCGGCCGTCCGTTGGCCGTCGGGATCTGGGCACGGGCGAGGATCTGCTCAGGCGTCGTATCGGGCATCAAGCTTCACCACTCATGCGGGTTGATCACCAGGCCGGTCAGGGCCTTGGGATAGAAGTAGGTCGATTTCTGGGGCATGACGTCGCCGTCGGCGGCCACGGCCAGGACAGCGGCGACCGGCGTCGGCTCGAGGAGGAACGCCGCATCCGCGCCATCGAGACCGGCCTCGACTCGCTCGATCGCGTCACCGGCCGACTTCGTGTATTCGATGGCGCCGGCGGCGACCGCATCGCCATCGATGTCGGCCAGGCGCTCGAGAGCCGTGCCGAGCAGCGTGACGTCGAGCGAACGGAGCGCCTCGCGGCCCTCGGGCAGGAACGAGGCGAACGCCTCACGGCGAGCCGTCAGGAGAGCCCCGCCGGCGCGCGTCCACAGCCCGAACCGGCCATCGCCGCCGCGGGCCAGCCCAGCGGCCTCGAACCGCTCGTGCAGCTCGGCCTGGCTGACGCCGCGCTGGACGTCGAAAAGCGTGTCGAGTCTGTCGACCAAGGCCGCGGCCCCGTCGTCCCCGAGTCCGCGCACGATCCGGTGGGTTGGCAGGACCGTGAGCGGCTCGCCGACCGCGTCGAGGAAGAGCGTCAGGATGTAGTCGAAGGCAGGATCCTCCTCGCACGAGCGCGACATCCTGCGTTCGTCCCGATAGCGCAGCGCGGTCTCGTAGCGATGATGGCCATCCGCGATGGTCACCGAGCCGCGGGCGGCGGCGGCAAGCAGCGACGCGACGGCGTCCGCGGCCTCGCCGTCGGCCGAGACGGCCCAGACCCGGTGCCGCACGTCGTCGTCATCGGTCAGGTCGACGTCGGCGGCGCGGTCTGTGACGGCATCGAGGACCGGTCGGCCGACGCCAGCGGGGTCGTCGTACAGGGCCACTACGGGGCTCGTATTGACCCCGGTCGCCCGGAGCAGTTTGTAGCGGTCTTCCTTCGGGCCTGACATCGTGCGTTCGTGCGGCAGCACGGCTCCCTCGTCGAACGCGTGCAGCCGCAGCCGTCCGAAGAACCCGCGCTGGGTTCGGCTGACGTCCGTTCCAGGCACCCGGTAGGTCTGCTCGTACACGTAGACCGAGGGATGGGGATCCTTGTGGAGCGTGCCGTCCGAACGCCAGCCGGCGAGGGTCCGGGCCGCCCGACGATATCGATCGTCTGGTTCGTCGCCGGGCTGTTCGCCGGGCACCTCGAGGCGGACGACGTTGGCCGGGTGGCGCTCCAGCAGACGCGCCTTTTGCGCCGCGTCGATGACGTCATAGGGCGGCGCGACGACCAGCGCGGGGTCGACGATCGTGGCCGGGTCGTAGCGCAGCGCTCGGAACGGACGGATGTCGGGCACGTGACCTCACGAAACCAGCCAGCGGCCGGCGGCTCTCGGGACCGCCCCATCGTACGATAGCGGCCGTTCGGACGCGGCGGACCGTGCAACTTTCGGGCCGTGCCGGGCGTCCTTGCTGCGACCGTCGCCCGTCACGAGCGTACGTGGAGTGTCCGTGCCCCGTCCCCTGTTCATGCCGCGCCACTCCCCAGGCGCCCGCCGCGCTGTCCGGATCGTTGCCCTGATCGCGCTGGTCTTCACCGCCCTGGGACCCATCGCGGCCCACTCCTCGGCCGCCGATGGACCGACGATGGAAGCGCGCATCCTGCTCGGCGGCCATGCGCGACCCGGGTCGTGGGTCGCGGTTTCCGTCCACCTGAAGAACGACGGCCCGGCGGTCGCGGGCGAGCTCCGCTTGTCAGGTGGATCGCAGAACCAGACCACGTTCGGCAAGGCCGTCGAGCTGCCGACCCAGTCCGATCAGCTCCACGTCCTCTACGCCCAACCCCCTGCCTTCGGGAGCGACCTCGTCGTCGCGCTCGTCGACGGCAACACGACCATCGCCACCGCCAAGGCGTCGTTCAACACCCACGACGCCAGCCAGCTGGTCGTCGCCGTCATTGCCGAGCATCCTGAGCGGATCGTCGGCAACCTGGACCTCTTGCCCAACCAGAACCAGGTCGCACCGGCCGTGGTCAGCCTGACCCCCGATGACCTGCCCGAGCGAGTCGAGGCTTGGGGCGCGGTCGATCGGATCGTCTGGCAGGACGTCGATTCCGAACGGCTGTCGACCCCGCAGCGTGACGCGCTCCGTGGCTGGATCGCGGGCGGTGGACGATTGATCATCGCGGGCGGGACCGTCGGTCCCAAGGCACTCTCGGCCTTTCCCGACAGCCTGCTCCCCTACCGACCGGTCGTGACGACCGACGTCCCGGCAGCGACCCTGAGCGGGATCCTCGGCCAGATCCCACCGACGGCCACGACGCTGCCGGCGCTGTCCGGCGCACTGATCGCCGGCCGGACCCTCGCCTCGGTGGGCGATCAGGTCGTCGCCGCCGAACGACCTTACGGTTCGGGCTCGGTCACGTTGATCGGGTTCGACCCGACGGTCGACTGGATCGCGAAGACGGATACCTCCGGCAATCTCTGGCGTCGGTTGCTGCCGGCCCGGACGGCCGGCGGGCTCTCGTTCATCGACGACAACTTGCTCGTGAACGCCGTCTCCCAGCTCCCGACCCTTGCGCTTCCACCGATCACCGGCCTGCTCGCCCTGCTGATCGCCTACATCCTGCTGATCGGGCCGGTCAATTACCTCATCCTCAAGCGCTTGGACCGGCGCGAGTGGGCGTGGATCACGATGCCGATCCTGATCGTCGTCTTCGCCGCAGGCGCTTATGCCTACGGGGCGGCGCTGCGCGGGAGCGAGGTGATCGTCAACGAGATCGCCATCGTGCGAGGCGCACCGGGCGCGACCGAGGGCGCCGCGCAGGCGTACCTCGGCGTCTTCTCACCGACGCGCAGCATCTACCAGGTGTCTGTCCCAGGCGGCGCACTGCTGTCGACATCGATCAACGGCGACGTGTTCGGCGGTGTCGGGACGGCAAGCGTCCTCGACGTGCTCCAGGGCGATCCCGCGCGCGTGCGCGATCTGTCGGTCGGCTTCGGCTCGCTGCGAACGATCCGGGCAGAGACAGCGGTCGCGGTCCCGCTCATCGAGACCGACCTGCGACTCGAGGACGGCCGCCTCCGGGGGACGGTCAAGAACGCCTCGGCGCAGCGACTCGAGCGCCCGGCCGTCGTGCTCGGGCAGACCGTCGCGGTGCTGGATGATCTCGAGCCGGGCACGGTGGCGACCGTCGACGTCGCGGTCCAGTTCGGGCAGTTCACCCAGAGCCTGTCGGACAAGGTGGTCGGCCCGTTCTTGGGGAATGAAGGGACCGTGACACCGGAACTGGCCCGGACGTATGTTCGGCACTACATGGTCGACCAATTGACCTACGACCCGAACATGGGCACGACCAACATCCTGTCGGCTGACGGCCCGGTCGTGCTCGCATGGGACTCGAGCGAGGTGCTCGCGGTCGAGATCGCCGGCCAGAAGCCGCGGCATCTCGGCACCGTCCTGTACTACCTGCCTGCACGACTGGCGGTCCAGGGCCGCACCACGTTCCGCTCCGACCTGCTCCGGTCGGCCGTCATCGAAGCCGATGCGGTGGTGTTCAACAAGGATGCGACTTCGCTCAACTTCGGTCGCGGCTCGATCACCATGGCCTATCGGCCCATCGGCTTCGAGGGCGGGCTGACCGCCACGCAACTGGCGCTCGGCCTGAACTCCGGCGAAAAGGGGCTCGCCGTCGAGCCGGTCCCACTCAAGCCGCTCGCCTCGCTCCCGCCGGCCTGCGAGCCATCAGCGACCGAACCCTGCGCTCCCGGTGCCCTCGACAACCTCCCGGAGGTCGAGCTGTTCGATGTCGCAGCGAGCGCCTGGAAGCCTCTGCCGCACTTCCAGAGCGGGACCCAGTACGCCATCGATTCCCCGGCCCGCTACGTCGATCCGACGTCGGGAACGGTCCTGGTCCGCTTCATCAACGACGTGAGCGAGGGAGTCGGGTTCTCGGTCGATGTGTCGATCACGGGGGACGTCAAGTGAGCACGATCGTGCGGACAGAGGGGCTCGTCAAGCGCTACGACCGGACCCTGGCGGTGGCCGGCATCGATCTTGCCATCGAGCGGGGCGAGATCTTCGGTCTGGTCGGGCCGAACGGTGCCGGCAAGACCACCACGCTTCGAATGCTGGCCACGCTCCTGCGACCGGACGCCGGGACAGCCGAGATCGACGGCTGGTCGGTGACCCGGAACCCCGACGAAGTGCGGCGCGTCCTCGGCTTCATGCCGGACGCGTTCGGTGTCTATGACGACATGAAGGTCTGGGAGTACCTCGATTTCTTCGCACGCTGCTACGGACTTCCGGCGGCTGGTCGGCGCCGGATGATCGGCGACCTGCTCGAGCTGGTCGATCTCGGCGACCGCCGCGACGCCTACGTCCAGGACCTGTCGCGCGGCATGCAGCAACGGCTGTGCCTCGCCCACGCGCTCGTCCACGACCCGAACGTGCTGCTCCTCGACGAGCCGGCGTCCGGTCTCGACCCGCGCGCCCGGGTCGAGCTCCGCGAGCTCCTGCGTGAGCTCCGCTCGATGGGTAAGACCATCGTCATCAGCAGCCACATCCTGCCCGAGCTCGAGGAGCTGTGCACCAGCGTCGCGATCGTCGATCACGGGCAGGTCCTGGCCCAGGGCCGGGTCGCCGAGATCGAGCGGCGGCTTCGCTTCGGGGCCGTCCTGCGTGTTCGGCTCCTTCTCGAGGGCGACGCGTTGGCGGCCGCGCGCGATCATCTCGCCACGCAGCCCGACGTGGCTTCCTCGACGATCCTGCTTGACGGGACGATCGAGCTCGGCTTCCGCGGTGACGACGCGGCGTCGGCGCGGCTCCTGGCCGATGCGGTCTCTGAGGGCCTGCCGATCGCCAGCTTCGCCCGCGCGGCGAGCGACCTCGAGGAGCTCTTCCTGC
>JANMBS010000533.1:0-3420 GCA_031360525.1 Thermomicrobiales bacterium | reverse complement strand
TCGGCGCCGAGGCGCTCGCGACGCGGCGGGCGGCCGGG
Organism: Thermomicrobiales bacterium; assembly: GCA_031360525.1. Classification (GTDB taxonomy): domain Bacteria; phylum Chloroflexota; class Limnocylindria; order Limnocylindrales; family CSP1-4; genus SPCO01. Next base: position 3,382 of record JANMBS010000533.1, on the reverse strand, counting down.
CTCTTCGACGAGACGTCCTTCGCCAAGCTCGAGGTGGTCGGGCCGGGGGCGACCGCGTTCCTCGGTCACATGTGCGCGAACGACATCGACCGGCCGGTCGGCTCGATCGTCTATACGCAGGTGCTCAATACCCGTGGCGGGATCGAGGCCGACCTGACCGTGACACGGACCGGGACCGATGCCTACCTCGTCGTCACCGGCACGGCGTTCGGCAACCACGACGCCGCGTGGCTGCGGGGGCACCTCCCGGACGACGGCTCGGTGGCGTTGCGCGACGTGACCTCGGCCCGCGTCTGCTTCGGATTGTGGGGCCCGCGGGCGCACGACATCCTGGCCGCCACCACGCGCGACGACGTCTCCGATGCCGGTTTCCCGTTCCTCACCGCGCGCGAGATGACCGTGGGGTCCGTGCCCCTCCTCGCGTTGCGGGTCACCTACGTGGGCGAGTTCGGCTGGGAGCTCTACGCGCCGACCGAGTACGGTCGGTCGCTCTGGACAACGCTCTGGGAGGCGGGTCGCCCGCACGGGATGGCCGCCGCGGGCTACCGGGCGATCGATGCGCTGCGGCTCGAGAAGGGCTACCGCGTCTGGTCGAGCGACATCACCCCGGACGAGACGCCGTTCGAGGCCGGGCTCGGGTTCGCGGTCGCCCTCGACAAGGAGCCCGAGTTCATCGGGCGCGACGCGTTGGTCGCGGCGAAGGCCGCCGGTCCTCGCAAGCGCCTGCGCTGCCTCGTCCTCGACGACGCGCGCTCGGTCTGCCTCGGCAACGAGCCCGTCCGGGTGGGTGGCGAGATCGTCGGGCGGGTGACGTCGGGGGGCTACGGCTTCGCAGTCGAACGCTCGATCGCCTATGCCTACCTGCCGCCGGATGGGGCAGCGATCGGGACCCGCGGCGAGGTGGAGGTCTTCGGCGACTGGATCGGCTTCGAGGTTGCCCGCGAACCGCTCTACGACCCCGACGGTGCGAGGATCAGGGCATGACCGACGAGCGGGACGACGCCGAGGCGCGGCACGAGGCCTGGCTGACCTTCGCGCTGGCCTGTTGCGACGCCGCCGACGCACTGGCGCTCGAACATTTTCGGCGCGACCTGGTGATCGAGACCAAGCCGGATCAGTCGTTCGTCACGCAGGCGGACACGGCGCTCGAGCGCACGATCCGTGGCCTGATCACGGCCGCGTATCCGGACCACGGCCTGGTCGGCGAGGAGTACGGCACCCAGGCGGGGACCGGCAGCGTCCGCTGGTACATCGACCCGATCGACGGTACCCACAACTTCATGCGTGGCGTGCCCTTGTTCGGCACGCTGCTCGCAGTCGAGGAGGATGGTGAGATCGTCGCCGGGGTCATGAGCGCTCCCGCGATGGGCGAGCGCTGGTACGCGCGGCGTGGCGGGGGCACCTGGGCGGTCGGGTCGGTCGGCCCTGGGGCGGGGGAGAGGCGCCGGGTCGGCGTCTCGCGGGTCGGGGAGATCGCCGACGCCCAGATCCTCTACTCCTCACCGTTCGACATCGAGGCGAGCGGGGCCGCGCCCGGCTTCGCGGCCCTTGTCCGGTCGGCATGGCGGGATCGCGGCTTTGGCGATTTCTGGGGCTACGCGCTGGTCGCCGAGGGCGCCGCCGAGGCGATGGTCGAGGTCGGCCCGCATAGCTGGGACCTGGCTGCGCCGTCGATCGTCGTCGAGGAAGCGGGGGGTCGCATGACGGACATCGGCGGCGAGCGGACGATCCACGGCGGGAACGCCCTGGCGACAAATGGGATCCTCCACGACGAGATCGTGGCAAGGCTACTGGGGTAGGAGCATGTCGATCGAGGCCATCACGGGGGTCCTCGCGGTGCTGGGCCTGGCCTGAAGAGGCGGGCCGTCCGGCCGGCGAGGCTCAGGGAACCGGGCGGGACGAACGTTGCGCCAGTGCGCCCAGGATGCCGACCCCGAGGAAGACCAGGATCAGTCCGGCGTATGAAGCCACGGCGAAGCCGACGAAGGCGCAGACGAGGACGAGGCCTGCGATGACGGCGACCTCGATCGGGCTCCGGTCGACGCCAGGCGGTGGCGCGGCGATGGAGGACAGGGAACCCGGCGACGGGATGGCGCTGGCGCTCGTGAGCTCGTCCCACGTGGAGCGCAGGACCGCGATCGTGTCCTCGTCGACCAGGTCCTCCGCCACCGCGGCGATGGTCGCCTCCTCGAAGGCTGCGACCGCGGCAACGCGGTCGATCGCGCTCGCGACCGACATCGACATCTCGGTCACGGCCCACGTGCCGCTGAAGCCGGCGCCGGCAAACGCTTTGAGCACGGTCTCGCGGGCAGCGATGGTGGCCTCGTCCAGAATCCCGCCTCGACGGGCCTCGCTCGCCGCGGACATCGCGACGTCACGCGCCGCCATCCGCGTGGCGTCCGGTGGCGCCACCACGACGACCCCGAGGTTGACCCTGGCCGCTTTCCCGAACAGGGCCGCTACCCGTTCGCGTGCGGCGGCGGCGGCTGGATCGCGAGGCATGTCGATCGTGGAGGCCATGTCGCCACGATACCGCGGTCATCGGGGGACGCCTGTCTCGGTCGATGCTGCCCGGACCATCACATGCGGGGCCTAGGCGGCGATAAGCCGGGCGCACACCCCCTTCGGACTCGCGCTATGCCCCGGCTGCCGCGAGGCCCTCCCCCAGGATCCCAAGCGCCATGTCGATCTCGTCAGCCGTCGTGACGAGCGGCGGGATGATGCGGATCACGTTGGCGTAGGTCCCGGCCGTCAGGACGATCAGGTTGCGCTCGAGCGCCTCGGCCTGGATCCGCTTGGTCAGGTCTGGATCGGGTGTCCGGCCGTCGCCGATGCCGGGCTTGACCAGCTCGATCGCGACCATGAGGCCCAGGCCGCGGGCGTCGCCGATCGACGGATAGCGGCCGACAAGACCGCGCAGGCCGGCGAGGAACTGCGTCCCGCGCTCCCGGGCATTGGCGACCAGCCCTTCGTCCTCGATGACATCGAGCGTGGCGTTCGCCGCGGCGCACGAGACGACGTTGCCGCCATACGTCCCGCCGTGTGTGCCGGGCTTCCAGGTCGCCATCACCTCCGGCCGTGCCAGGATGCCGGAGAGTGGCAGCCCCGACGCGATCCCCTTCGCCATCACGAGGATGTCGGGCTCCACGGCCCAGTGCTGAACGGCGAACATCTCGCCGGTCCGCCCGAACCCGGTCTGCACCTCGTCGGCGATGAGCAGGATCCCGTGCTGGCGGGTGATCTCGCGGAGGCCAGGCAGGAAGCCGGGCGGCGGTATGACGTAGCCGCCCTCGCCGAGGACCGGCTCGAGGATGATCGCCGCAACCCGGTCGGGGTAGATGAACTGGTGGAAAGTCAGGTCGAGCTGGGCCTCCCAGTCGCA
>JANMBS010000528.1:0-3237 GCA_031360525.1 Thermomicrobiales bacterium | reverse complement strand
ACAGGAAGCGCGGGCCCATGAACGGCTACTCCGTCTCGTGGTTGCGCAGGACGTGGCAGACGTCCTTGCACAGGAAGCACTCGATGCATAACCGGTATTCATGGACCCGCTCGAAGTCCTGCTGCTGCCAGCGCCAATCCGACTGGGGGATGTCGTCGGGCGGCGAGAACGGCTGGATGGTCTTGTTCACCTCGTAATTCCACGAGACGTCGGTCACGAGGTCGCGCACGAGCGGGAAGGCGCGCATCGGCTCGACGGTGATCGGCTCGTCGAGGTCGAAATCGGACAGGCGCGTCTTGCAGGTCAGGCTCGGCCGGCCATCGACCTCCGCGCCGCACGACCCGCACTTGGCCGCCTTGCAGTTCCAGCGCACGGCCAGGTCCGGGGCCTCGTGGCCCTGGATCCAGTGGAGGGCATCGAGAACGACCATCCCCTCCTCGACCGGGACGTCGAACTCGTCGTAGTGTCCCTCCTCGCCGGGGCTGCCGCGGAAGACCCTCAGGTGTGCGTCGGGCATCGTTCCTCCACGGTCAATGGCCGCTCGCGCCGAGCAGGGCGCGCTGCTCGTCGGTCATGGCGGGGAGGGGTGTGGTCTTCACGGCCATCGTGCCATCGGCCGCCCGGGCGACCGCGATGTTGCGGTTGCCCCAGCGCTTGTCGTCGTTCGCCGGATGGTCGAGACGGCTGTGCGCACCGCGACTCTCGGTCCGTGCCAATGCACTGCGGGCGACCGCCTCGGAGATGGTCAGCAGGTGGCCCAGCTCGAAGACGAGGTGCCAGCCGGGGTTGTAGGCACGACCTCCGGTCGCCCGGACAGCGCCCCAGCGAACCCGAAGGTCGGCGAGCCGGGCGATCGCCTCGGCCAGGTCGGCCTCCTCGCGGAAGATGCCGACCAGGCGCTGCATCATCTCCTGGAGCTCGCGCTGGAGGGCGTACGGATCCTCCCCCTCGCTGCGCTCGAGCGGGGCCGCGAGCTCGGCGATCGCCTGCTGGACCATGACCGGATCGAGGTACGGCTCGGTGCTCACGGCGGCCGAGCGGGCCGCCGCGGCTTCCCCTGCCCGCGCCCCGAATACGAGCAGGTCGGATAGCGAGTTGCCCCCCAGCCGGTTCGCGCCGTGCATCCCGCCGGCGACCTCGCCCGCCGCGAACAGCCCGGGGACGGTCGTCTCGCCCGACTCCGCGTCGACACGGATCCCGCCCATCACGTAGTGGGTGGTCGGCCCGACCTCCATCGGTCCGGCGGTGATGTCGACGTCGGCCAGCTCCTTGAACTGCTCGTACATCGATGGCAGCTTGCGGCGGACGTGTTCGGGCGGAAGGTAGCTGATGTCGAGGTAGACGCCGCCGTGGGGAGAGCCGCGGCCCTCCTTGACCTCCGTGTAGATGGCACGGGCCACGTTGTCGCGGGTCGACAGCTCGGGTGGGCGGCGGGCGGCGGTCTCGCGCCCGGCGGACAGCGCCTCGACCCACTGCGCGGCCTCCTCGTCGGTGGCGGCGTACTCGGCGCGCCGATCCTCGGGGAGGTACTTCCACATGAACCGCTCGCCGAGTGCGTTGCGCAGGATGCCACCCTCGCCGCGGACGGCCTCGGTCACGAGGAGGCCACGGACGCCCGGCGGCCAGACCATCCCGGTCGGGTGGAACTGGACGAACTCCATGTCGATCAGATCGGCACCGGCCTCGTAGGCGAGCGCCTGGCCGTCGCCGCTGTACTCCCACGAGTTCGAGGTGACCTCGTACGCCTTGCCGATGCCACCGGTCGCGAGGACGATCGACTTGGCCGGGAAGACGATCGGCCGGCCGCGCGTCCGCCCGTACCCCAAAGCACCCGTCGGACCCTCGGGTCCCATCACCAGCCGGTTGATCGTGCACTCCATGTAGACCTCGATCCCGGCCGCGACCGCGCGGTCCTGGAGCGTCCGGATCATCTCGAGCCCGGTCCGGTCGCCCACGTGGGCGAGACGGGCGTGCGAGTGGCCACCGAACGGCCGCTGGAGGATCCGCCCATCGGAGGTCCGGTCGAAGACGGCCCCCCAGAGCTCGAGTTCGCGGACGCGATCGGGCGCCTCCGTGGCGTGGAGCTGCGCCATCCGTGGGTTGTTCAGGAGCTTGCCGCCGACCATGGTGTCGCGGAAGTGGACCTGCCACGAGTCGGAGGGCGCCACGTGGGCGAGGGCCGCCGCGACACCGCCCTCGGCCATCACGGTGTGGGCCTTGCCGAGGAGCGACTTGCAGACGAGGCCAACGGTCGCGCCGGCGTCCGCCGCCGCGATGGCGGCGCGCAGGCCGGCCCCACCGGCACCGATGACGAGGACGTCGTGCGGTCGGACCTGCGGCTTGATCGGCGCGGCGAAGGCCATCGGATCGCGCCTAGAAGCGGATCGCGGGGTCGGTGATGACCCCCATCGCGAGAAGGCGGATGTAGAGGTCGGCCAACGCGACGGAGATCAGGCTGGCCCACGCCCAGCGCATGTGGAACAGGTTCATCCAGGTCGCTCTGCTCCACAGTTTGTAGCGCACCTGCGTCCGGCGGCTGCACGAGAAGCAGTCGAGATTGCCTCCGACCAGGTGGCGGAACGAGTGGCAGGACAGCGAGTAACCCGACAGCAGGAACGCGTTGACGAGCAGGACCAGCGTCCCGAGCCCGATCCGCCACTGACCATCGTGCTGGAACGACAGGAGTCCGTCGAGCCACAGGAAGAAGAGCGGCACGAAGGCGAGGTACAGGAAGAAGCGATGCAGGTTTTGGACGATGAATGGGAAGGCCGTCTCCATCCGGTATCCCTTGTGGACGCTCGGTTCGCCGACGGCGCAGGCCGGTGGATCGGCGAAGTACGAGCGGTAATAGGCCTTGCGGTAGTAGTAGCAGGTGGTCCGGAAGCCGAGCGGGATCCACAGGATGAGGATGGCCGGCGAGAACCAGGTGGGCATCCAGTCGGGGCGGATGAGCGGCGAGAAGAACGGCGACAGGTAGCCGTCGACCTCATACCCGACGCCGAACAGCGGATACCAGAGCAGCGCCGAGAACAGCGAATAGACGATGAAGGCGGTGAAGCCGAGGGCGACGATCCCAGGCTCGGTCGCCCAGTCGTCGAGGCGGCTCGTCGCGCCGAAACCCTGGCGGGCCGTACCGGGCGGCTTGCGTGGCAGGCGGAGGCTGGCGGGGAGCCCAGTCATCGGGCCGCGTGCGCGGCGGTCAGGCGGTCGACGATCGCATCCGCGAAGGCGGCTGTC
>JANMBS010000535.1:0-3180 GCA_031360525.1 Thermomicrobiales bacterium | reverse complement strand
GACCTGGTAGCCAGCCGGGAACGTGACCTTGACCGTGCTGCCGGGGGTGGAATCGGTGGCGAACGCCCAGACCGGGAACGAGACGAGCGAACCGCCGACCCGGACGTCGCGACCCGCCGACCCGCCCTTGTCGACGAGATCGAAGACGAGCCGGTAGGCGTTCGTCTTCCCGCTGTAGATCCGGCGCCCGAGGTTGAGCTGGAGGAGCGTGTAGGTCGAGGTGGTCTTCGAAACGACCGCCCGCGCCGAACCGGCCCCAGCCGATGTCAGCTTGAACCCGGACGTCCCGGGCAGGACGGACAGGAGCGCGCGATCGAAGTAGTAGCGCGTCGTCGCGGTGTCGCGCAGGTGATTGGTCATCACCAGGTCCACCGTCACGCGCACCCGGTGGGCATCCGGCTGGACGTCGTAGCGGGCGTTCCCGACGATCGTCAGGTCGGGCTCGGCGGCGCGGACCTCCGACACGCCGGCGGGCGTCGCCAGCAGCCCGGTCGCGGCGACGACGGCAAGGACCAGGAGCGCGAGACGGCGACTCACGACCCAGGCTCCAGGAGCTCCGGGAGCCGAGCCGTGAAGCGGTCGAGGAACGCTCCGTTGGCCGAGACCCGGTCGCCCATGTCCGGCATCCGGCCGCCGAGCCACAGCCAGTCCTTCGACTCGTCGAGGAGCCGGTCGGCGATGCCGAGGATGCGCGCGATCGCCAATCCGAGCGCGTCCTCGTCGGCCTGCTCGATCGGGATCTCGACCGCGAGCAGCGGCCGCTCGTCGTCGGCCACCGAGAACTTGGCGAATGGGAACTCGTCGTTCCATCGCAAAAGACGACGGTATGACTTGCGGAACATGTCGCCGATCGGCGGGGCGTAGTGGGCCCAGCAGATGAGCGCCAGTGCCGGGTCGAGGATGACCGTGATACGTAGGTCGAAGCGGCGGCGTCCGTCGAGGATGAGATCCCAGCTGGCGATCCCGTCGCGGTCGGCCCGCTCGGCCGGCGTGAGGCCGAGTCCTTGGAGCCAGCCCTCGACATCGGCCGGGCGCACGCGCGACGCGCCTGGTTTAGCGGATGACATGGCCGGGGGAGTCTAGCCGAAGTCGCCGGGAGGGTCGGCCCGGGCGTTAGCTCGCGCCGACCACCTTCTTGCCACGGGCCGCCGGTGCGGCGACCGCGGCGGCGGATGCGACGACCCCGCCCACGGCCACGGTCTCCGTGGCCGGCTCGGTCCCCGTCCCGGTGGAGCGGGCGGGACGGGTTGCCCGCTTGCGGTCGATGGACTCGCCGCTGCGCACGACGCGACCGGTGAAATCGGACGAACGGACGTCGGCCGCGACCTTCACGTTACGCCCGATCCGGACGCCGCGAGGGATGACCGCGCGCTTGCCGACGACCGTGATGCCCGTGTTGAGTCGGCCGGGTTCGACCTTGTTCGGCCGGTCGTCGTAGGGCCCGTCGCCCACGATCGCACCCTGGCCGACGACGACCTCCTTGTCCAGGATCGCCCGATCGACCACGGCGCCGGACCGGATGACCGCGTCGAACATGATGATCGAGTCGCGGACCACCGCACCGACGTCGACCCGGACCCCCGGCGACAGGACCGAGTTGACGACGGTCCCGGCGATGACGCAGCCGTGACTGATGAGGCTCTTGTGGACCTGCGCGGTGGGGCCGACCTTGGCCGGGCCGCGTTCCTCGGATCGGGTGTGGATGACCCAGTCCTTGTCGTACAGGTCAAGGTCGGGGTCGTCGTCGAGCAGCCGCATGTTGGCTTCCCAGTACGACTGGATCGTCCCGACATCCTGCCAGTAGCCGTTGTAGCGATAGCCGAAGACGCGCGCGCCCGCCTCGAGCATGGCCGGGATGACATTTGCCCCGAAGTCGACGCGATCCTCGGACAGCCAGCGCCGGAGCGTCTTCTTGGAGAAGACGTAGACGCCCATCGAGGCAAGATCGCTCTTGGGTTGCTTTGGCTTCTCCTGCCACTCGGTGACACGGTCGTTCTCGTCGAGGGCGAGGATGCCCATCCGGGTCGCCTCGGCGAGGGGGACACGACGGACCGCGATGGTCACGTCTGCCCGGTGGCGGCGATGGGCAGCCACGAACGGGGCGTAGTCCATCTTGTAGATGTGGTCGCCGGCGAGGACCAGGACGATGTCCGCCGGATCGTGCTCGAGGACATTGATGTTGCGCAAGACGGCATCGGCCGTGCCGCGGTACCACTCGGCAACCTTGCCACGCTCGATGTAGGGCTGGAGCAGCTTCACGCCGCCCCGATTGCGATCGAGGTCCCACGGGCGCCCGAGGCCGATGTGGTCGTTGAGTGAGCGGGGGTTGTACTGGGTCAGGACCACGACATTGTCGATGTCGGAGTTGACGCAGTTCGAGAGCGTGAAGTCGATGATCCGGTACTTGCCGCCGAACGGCACAGCCGGCTTGGCACGCTCTTGGGAGAGGATCGAGAGGCGTTCGCCCTCGCCGCCCGCGAGGATCACCGCCATCGTCCGTTTCACGTGGTCGATGCTAGCACGCGCCTGGGGCGCCGCGGCTCAACGGACGGTTGCCGTGGTGTGAACGGCGCACGGCAGGACCGTGGCAGAGTTCCCCGGCCGCCGACTGTCCGCCAAGCCCCGATCCTCCGCCAAACGAGCTCTACAGGAACAGCCGCGGGTTCACGAAGTTGCCGTTCAGCTCGACCATCCAGTGCAGGTGGGCGCCCGTGGAGTGCCCCGTGCTCCCCTGGACGCCGATGACCTCGCCTTTCGAGACATGCTCACCCACGGAGACCGGCCGTGTCGGCTGCATGTGGGCGTACCACGTTCGGACGTTGCCCGAGTGGGCGATGACCACGATCCAGGCGGGGTCCGGGCCGTCGGCCCAGTTCCACCCGACGTAGATGACGGTCCCGGCGGCGGCGGCGCGCACCCTGGCATTGCTCGGCCCGACCAGGTCGATCCCGTTGTGATAGTGCGCACAGCCGTTCCCTGGCGCGTAGTACTCGAACGAACTACAGCCGTAGTCGCCGCTGACGGAGAAGTTCTCCATCGGCCAGCGCATCGACCCGTTGAATTCGCTCGGGATATTGCCGCGGTTGACCTGCTTCTGGATCAGGGCGTCGATCTTCTTGGCGAGCCGCTTCTGCTTGGCGGCCGCCTCCCGGATGATCGCCGCGGCTGCGGCCTTGTTCC
>JANMBS010000481.1:0-4259 GCA_031360525.1 Thermomicrobiales bacterium | reverse complement strand
GCCGGCGGGATCGGGTCGAGCAGGTTGGCGGTGGCCACGAAGAGCACCTTGCTGAGGTCGAACGGCACCTCCAGGTAATTGTCCTGGAAGGTGTTGTTCTGCTCGGGATCGAGGACCTCGAGGAGGGCCGAACTCGGGTCGCCCCGGAAGTCCATCCCGATCTTGTCGACCTCGTCGAGCATGAACACCGGGTTGTTCGAACCCGCCGTCTTGATGCTCTGGATGATCCGGCCGGGCAGCGCGCCGATGTAGGTCCGGCGGTGTCCGCGGATCTCGGCCTCATCGTGGATGCCGCCCAGGCTCATCCGCACGAACTTGCGGTTCATCGCCCTGGCGATGCTCTTGCCGAGCGACGTCTTGCCCACGCCGGGCGGGCCGACGAAGGCGAGGATCGGGCTGCGGATCTCGTCAGCGAGGGTGCGCACGGCAAGGTATTCGAGGATCCGCTCCTTGATCTTCTCGAGGCCGTAGTGGTCCTCGTCGAGGATGCGGGCGGCTTCCTTGATGTCGAGCTGGTCGTCGGTCGCGACGTTCCAGGGCAGGCCGATGAGCCAGTCCACGTACGTCCGGATGACCCCGACCTCGGGTGACGCCGAGGGGATCCGGCTCATCCGGTCCACTTCCTTGATCGCGCGGTTCTTGATCTCCTCCGGCATGCCGGCGGCCTCGACCTTGTCGCGCAGCTCGTTGATCTCGGCTTGCTGCGGGTCGTCCTCACCCAGCTCTCGCTGGATGGCCTTGAGCTGCTCGCGCAGGATGTACTCGCGCTGGGTCTTGTCCATCTCGGACTTGACCTCGGACTGGATCCGACCCTTCAGCTCGAGGATCTCGATCTGATTGGCGAGGAAGTTCGAGACGAGCTTGAGACGCTCGGTGACGTCGATGGTCTCGAGCATCTCCTGGCGCTGCTCGGTCGACATGTCGGGGCTGTAGGCCACCATGTCGGCGAGGAGTCCCGGCTCGCTGATGTTCCGTGCGGCGACAGCGGCTTCCGGAGGGACCGGTGCGCCATTGGCGACGTACTGCTCGATCTGGGCCTGGACGGTGCGCATCAGCGCCTGGACCTCGAGGCCGTCGGGGCTCTCGTCGGGGAGTTCCTCGATCGTGGCGCGCAGATACGGCTCGGTCGAGCTGAAGCCGACGACACGGAGGCGGCCCTGACCCTGGACGATCGCGCGGACGGTTCCGTCCTGGAGCTGGACGACCTGGGCGATCTTCGCCAGGGTGCCGATGGTATAGAGCTCGGAGGGGTCGTCGATGTCCTCCTGCTCGGCCTGGCGCTGGGTGACGAGCGCGATCGGGCCGCCCTCGGCGACCGCCGCGTTGAGCGCGTTGACGCTCTTCTCGCGACCGACCTGGAGGGGCACGATCATCTCCGGGAAGATGACCGTCTCCCGCAGCGCGACAAGCGGGAGCTCGCGCGTACCGGCGGACGGTGTGGACTGCTTATCGACCGGGGTGGACGGTCGCTTGGCCATTAAGGTTCTCCTAGGTGTGCGATGGCGCCGGTGGTTCCGCGGCTGAGGTCTCCTCGACCTCAGTGTTGGTCCCTTCGGCATAGAGGGCTTCGAGGATGCGAGCGCCGAGCCGCTCCTCGAGTTCGAACAGGATCCGGATGCCGGCGAGGTTCACGCCGCGCTCCCGGGTGAGATGACGGATCCAGGTCAGGCGCCGGATATCGTTCTCGCTATAGAGCCTGATGTTGGATGGCGTCCGGGCTGGGCAGAGCAAGCCCTCGTCTTCGTAGATGCGCAGGGTCCGCGGGTGAGCGCTCACGAGTGTCGCAGCCACGCTGATCACGTAGACGGGACGCTCGGGATCGTGTTCCGGGCGGATTTGGGACATATCGCATGCTAGAACCTTGACAATGCCATTGTCAAGAGTGTTGCGAGTTCTTCGCCTTGAGTTTAGGGAGCGGGGCGGATACGTGGGCCGGTCTCGCGCCGTGCGCCCGGGTGCGCCGCCATATCTCCGCCAATCCGTAGTCCCACGGAGCGCTAGGCAAGCGGACGGGTCGCGGCGCCCCGGACGCTGTCCCGGGTCAGCCTGAGTCGGCGCGGATCGCGTCCGGGTCGCCGATCAATTGATCGTGGAGGAGCGCCTGGCATTCCTGTTTGCCGATCGCGATCACCTTGTCGCCCTCGAGCATCAGCGTGTCGGGCCGGAGCGGCGTTGCGATGCCGTCACGGATGACCGCGAAGAGCGAACAGCCCTCGGGGATCGACAGGTCCTTGGGCGCCCGTCCGATCGCGGGCGAACCCGCCTGGAGGTGCGCCTCGATGAGCTCGAGCTCACCCTCGCCGAGGGCCGCCAAGTGGAGCAGTTCGTGGACCGGGATGTCCTGCTCGATCGAGCCCAGGATCATCCGGGTCGGGCTGATGAGCTCGTCCACGCCGAGATGCCGGAAGAGCGCCTCGTTCTTTGGATTGTTGACGCGGGCGATCGTCCGGGGCACGTCAAAGTGGTGCTTGGCCATCTGGCAGATGACCAGGTTGTCCTCGTCGTCGCCGGTCACCGCGGCGACCACGTCCGCCCGATTGCAGCCGGCCTCGCCGAGGTACGTGCCCTCGCAGCCGTCGTGGGGGATGACGATCGAGCCGATCTCATCGGCGATCTGCGTCGCGCGCGAGCGGTCCTTCTCCATGAGGGCCACCTCGTGGCCCGATTCGATCAGTTCCTTGGCGAGGTAGTAGCCGACCTTCCCCCCACCGACGACAAGCACGAACACGGTCCTAGGCCTCCTGGGGCGTGGTCGATCCCGCATTCGGGACCGTGGCGCCGGTTGTTGCGCTGGATGGCGGGCCGCCGGTGGCCGTTGCCTGTGCCCCGACCGCCGTGAGCGATCCCGCCGCATTCGTCGCCGGACGACTGGCGCGATCGTGGTGCGCCTCGTGCTGGCCGGTCGGAGCGAGCATCCCGGGAAGGCCGCTCGACGGGAAGCCGAGGTAGTGGTCGATGGCATCGGTCATCAGCCCGGTCCGGCACAGGGTGGCGATCCCGAGCTCGGCATAGGCTTTGGCCCGCAGCGGGTCGTTGATCTTGGCGATGACCCGCTGGATGCCGAGTTCCTCCGCGGCGACCTGGGCGGCCATGACGTTCCGGTTGTCGCCCTCGGTCAGGGCGAGGAAGACGTCGGCGCCCTCGGCGCCGGCCCGCTTGAGGACGTCCTCGTCGGTCCCGTCGCCACGGATCGCAGTCCCGCCGAACGACGACGGCAGCCGGTCGAACGCCGCGGTCGTGCTGTCGAGAACGAGCACCTCGTGACCCTTCTGGTCGTAGGCCTCGGCGACCGAGGCGCCGACTCGGCCGCATCCGACGATGACGATCTTCACGTTGACTCCTCGGTGATGGGGTCGCGTACGACCCACACGGTGCATGGTGCGTTCTGGAGGATGTATGGGACCGTTCGTCCGATGGCGAACTGGCCACCAAATCGCTTGCGATATGGGAGCCCCACGACCAGCAGGTCGGCGCCCCGTTCGGTTGTCTCGTCAACGATCGCGGCCGCCACGTCGCGCGCCTGGAGGAGCACTGGCTCGAGCGTCACCTTGAAGTCCTCGGCGATCGACTCCGCGGCATCGAGCACACGCTGGACCTCCTCCGACCGGCTGGCGATGTCCGCGTCGAGGGGGAGTGTCCAGTCGATCTCGACGACGTGGACAGCGATGATCTCGGCCTTGGCGTGCCGTGCCTCGTCCGCGACGAGCGCGATGATCCGGGCGTCGGTCGGGCCGCCGTTGAGGGCGACGACCGCTCGCTGGAAGACCGGTGTATGGGCATCTGACATGGCCCGTCACGATACCACTGGGACGGCGCACGGTCCGCACCGGCTGCCCACGCTCATCGCGGCCCCGCCGCCCTGGGCGAACGGTCAGTGACCGCGCCGGTACGGGACGTCGGCGATCACCGTGTGCTCGCGCCCGACCAGGGCGGCCTTGAGTCGCTTGGCGGTCTGGTTGTACAGCACCCGGTCCCACCAGTGCTTCGCAACGTACTCGGGCAGCACGACGATCGTCACCGGCGCCTCCTTGTCCGGTGGCCACGCCTGGTCGAGGATGTCGAGGTAGGCGACGACCGGCGAGATGACGGCACGGAACGGCGACTCCACGATGACCAGTGGCACGTCGGGGAGCTGACGTTCCCAGCGCTCGCGCAGGGCGTCCGCAGCCTCGAGGTCGTCGGTCACGTAGACCGCACGCACGTCCGAGGCGACCGCCCGCCCGAAGTTGACCGCCTGGACCACCGCGCGATTGATGCCG
>JANMBS010000471.1:0-10685 GCA_031360525.1 Thermomicrobiales bacterium | reverse complement strand
GCGACGGCGGCCGGCTCGCCGTCGGCGCGGACGAGGTAGTGGGTGAACCACGGATGACCCAGGGAGGCGACGGTTTCGCCCTCGATCGCCGGTCGCCGCTCCGGATCCACCCCGAAGGCGTCGAGGAGGACGTCGACGATCGCGCTCGATGCCGCTTCCGCCTGCGGGCCCTCGACGCCGGCCAGGCGTTCGATCGAGACGCCGTCGGGGCGCGGTCGCGTCGCGGAGGCGCGGGCAGGTTCGGGATCGACCAGGATCATTACGTTCCCCATGCCCATGTCGCGGAACCCGTTCGCCTCCAGGCGACCGACGAGATCCGCCGGCGAATCGTGGAGGGGTGAGGCCCAGATGTGCGGGGTCCGTCCGATCGACGCGAACAGCACCAAGACCTCGGTCAGGCGGCGGTCGAACGCTCCGGGATCTTCGGGCCAGCGCAGCCCTTCGAGCCGGTTCCAGAACGGTTCGTGCTCCGTCGGGTCGTGGAGCAGGATCGAGTCGCCGAGGTCGCGCAGGTCGCGGCCGGGGATCGCGTGGACGCGCGCCTCGTGGAGCAGCAGCCGACGCATCATGGCAGCGTCGATCGCGGCGGAGGGTTCCGGTTCGGCGGGGAGCGGATCGGTCATCGGCGCCACCATAGCCGTGGAGGAACGTGAACGCGACCGGAGGCGTACGCTGCGGCCCTGTCAGCGAGGAGGCCGATGATGTCCTGGCGCCCGGTCGCGGCATTCGTGGTTGCTGCGCTGTTGGTGCTCGCCGCGTGCGCCTCGAGTGGTGGCGACGCCACTGCTCAGCCGACGACCGGCTCGTCCGGGGGGCCGCCGACGACCGCCTCTCCCCATGCGAGCGCCTCGCCCGGCGCGATGTCATCGCCCGCATCGAGCGGCAGGCCGGCCGCGAGTCCGCCGCCGGGAGCATCGGTCTGCCGCCAGAGCGGCGACCCGGGGACCGTCGCCGTCTCGATCGCGGACTACGAGTTCAAGCCGGCGTCGATCGCGGCGAAGCTCGGGCAGGTGGTCGACTTCAGCAACACCGGCTTCGAGCCACACAACGCGACGGTCGATGCGGGCTGCGGGACGCGGACCCTCCGGACCGGCGAGAGCGACGGCCTCGTCTTCAGCGTCGCGGGCACCTACAAGTTCGCGTGTACCGTCCACGCCTGGATGACCGGGACGTTCACGATCGCGCCATAGGCCGCGCGGCGCGGGTCCCGCCGTGGGCTGCCAAACCCGAGCCCTCCGGAGCGTCAGGCGACTGCCGCTCAGCCTCTCTCGGCGAGGAACAGCGATGCCCCCGACGGCAGATCGATCATGATTGGCTCGGGGAGCCCGCCCTCGACGAACCAGGCCAGGAACTGCTCGCGTGTCGCGAGCGCTGTGCCCTGGTACAGCTCGTCGAGCTGGACGCCGGCGATCAGTTCGCCATGGCGGGTCCGGAACTCGTCCCGCTCCGATGGCAGCGGCCAGTCGAGCACGATGAGCCGCGCACCGGGTCGGAGCGCTTCCCAGGCCCCCCGGAGGACCTCCGGTGCGTCATCGAGTTGGTGCAGGGCGTACTGGAAGTAGGCCAGGTCGTATTCGCCCGCCTGACCGGGCGTCTTAGCGCCACCCTGGCGGATCGTGATCCGGTCGCTCAGTCCGGCGGCCTCGACCGCCGCCCGCGCCCGGGCCACCGAATCCGCCTCGAATTCGACTCCGACGAGCTCGAGTGCCGGGAAGCGGCGGGCCATGGCGATGAGCCATCTGCCGCCACCGCAGTGGACGTCGACCACCCGCCCGCCCTTCGACAAGTCGGCGACAAGCTGGGGAAGGACAGACAGTGCCTCCTGGAAGAAGACCGCGATGTCCTGCGCGGTCAACCGCTCGATGGCTACGCGATAGCGGTCGGGACGTTCATGGATCGGTTCACCGGTCCGGAAGAAGTCGGCCATCCCTCCCCAGTCGAGCGAGGCGACCGTGGCGTGCATGAACTGGCCACCGAGGTACTCAGGGCGAAGCTCGTCGAGCAGGACGATGGCGACGTCCTCGTCGGCGGTGAGGCGGTCGCCCTCGAGCGTGGCGAGGTCGTGCGCGTCGGCGGCCCACGCCCACGCCTCGATCGCATGCTCGCGCGTGCCTGTCGCCTTGGCGAGTTCGGTGAGCGCGAGACCGGTCGGGCCCGCCTCGCGGAGTCTGGCGAAGAGGCCAAGCTCGATTCCGAGATACACGAGCCACGAGCGGTGGAATCCGCCCAGGCTGGCGATCAGGTCGTCGAATCGGTCGTCAAGGGCCATCCTTTGCCGATTGTCGCACGCGACGGCGTCGCGATGGGTGTCGGCCGGGTACCGTACTGAGCACCCGTGAGGGCCTGTTGCAACGGTATGGGCGTGTCCCGGGTTCTGGGGTTCGATGGATACCGACGAGTCGCTCATCGCCGCGCTGGCCGACGACCTCGACGCCTCGTTCGAGGCACTCGTGCTCGCCCACCAGGACCGCCTCTACTCGATCGCCCTGCGCATGCTCGGCGACCCACGCGACGCCGATGAGGCAGCGCAGGACGCCCTGGTCCGCGCCTATCGTGCCCTTGCCGGCTACGACGCGGCGCGCATCCGAGAGCTCCGCCTCCGACCGTGGCTGGCCACGATCGTGCTCAACCTGTGTCGCTCGCGGCTGTCCCGCCGCCCACCTATCGCAAAGGCGGCTCTTTCGCTCGATCTCGCGCTGCCGGGGGAACTGGAGCCACGGGTCGACGAGGCTCGTGGCCCCGCAGCCGTGGCTACCCGCCGCGCGGCGGCCCGCGACTGGGCCGACCTCCTGCTGACGCTGCCACCCGCCTATCGAAGCGCCGTCGTGCTCCGGCATGTCGACGGCCTCAGTTACCCCGAACTCGCCATCGCCCTCGCCAGACCCGAGGGCACCGTCAAGGCGCAGGTCCATCGCGGCCTCGCGCTGTTGCGCACGGCGTTCGAGGCCGCCCAGCGGCACGAGCGCGAGGAGATGACCGCATGACCACCGACGATCGATCCATGGAATCGGCGCTGGCCGGCCTCAGAGTTGCGGCTCCAGCCAGCCTCGCTCCGAACGTGCTGGCCGACGTCGGCCTCGCCGACCGGTACGCCCGCTTCGACTCGCCGATCGGGCCGCTCGTCGTGGCCTGGAACGGGCTGGGCGTGTCGGCCGTCGAGGTGGCCGATGACGACACCACGTTCGAGGCGAACCACCTTGCCCGGACCGGACGTCCGGCACGTCCCTTCGAACGCGTGCCGGACCGGCTGGCCGCGGCCATCGCCCGGCGCCTCGACGGCGACCGGCGGGTCCGGATCGATCTGGACCTGCGCGGTCACACCGACTTCGAGCGGGATGTCTGGCGGAAGGCCCTCGAGATCCCGCGCGGCGAGGTCCGGCCCTACGGTTGGGTGGCCGCGGAGATCGGGCGACCGAAGGCGGTCCGGGCCGTCGGCACGGCCCTGGGCCACAACCCCGTACCGCTCATCGTTCCGTGCCATCGGGTCGTCCGCTCGGACGGCACCATCGGCCAGTACTCGCTTGGCGGGCCGGACAACAAGCGGACGATCCTGGAGGCGGAGGGCCTCGACCTGCCGGAGATGGAGCGGCTGGCTGCCTCCGGCGTCCGCTTCATCGGGTCCGACACGACCAAGATCTTCTGCCTGCCGACCTGCCGGCACGCCCGCCGGGTGACCGATCGCCACCGGCTCGAGCTCCACTCGGTGGCGGATGGCCAGGCGCGAGGCTACCGGGCGTGCCTCGTGTGCCGCCCGGCGTCGGCCGCGATGGCCGCTTGAGGCCCGTCGGGTCCGACTGGCACGGCCTAGATCGGCCGATTCGCCACTGATTCGCAACTGGACGACGTAACCGATGCGTGCCTATACTCCGGTTACCTTGGACCACTCCCCTATGCCAACTGGCGAGCCGACACCCACCCCGACGCCGGCGCCGGGCGGGCCGATCTGGCTCGGAATGCTCGTCCTCTACGCGGTCTGGGGCTCAACCTACCTCGGGATCGCCATCGCGGTCGACACGATCCCGCCCTTCCTGATGGGAGCGTCCCGCTTCCTCCTGGCCGGCGCCATCCTGCTGGCATGGTCGATCGCACGGGAGGGTCGCTCGTTCGTGGTCCCGAACCGGCGCGAATGGCGGGACAGCGCGATCGTCGGGGCCTTGCTGCTCGGCGGCGGGAACGGGCTGGTCGCATTCGGCGAGCTGACGCTCCCGTCGGGGATCGCGGCGCTGTTGGTCGCGCTGATGCCGGTCTGGGTCGCCATCCTCGGTGGGATCGTCCTCGGTGATCGGTTGCCGCGCCTGGCGGTGATCGGGATCGCGATCGGGTTCGCCGGCGTCGCCATCCTCGTCGGACCCTCCGCACTCGGAGGCGGCGGGACGCTCGATCCATTAGGGCTCGCCGCATGCCTGCTCGCCCCGATCGCGTGGGCGGCCGGTTCGCTGTTCGCCTCGCGCCGGGCGCGCTTGCCCGGCCGGCCGCTGGTGGCGACGGGACTCCAGATGCTGCTCGGCGGGCTGGTCCTCGCCGTGATGTCCACGCTCACGGGCGAGGTAGCCTCCTTCGACGCGGCGGCGATCACCGGCGATTCGCTCATCGCATTCGCCTACCTGACGGTGATCGGCAGCTTGCTGGCCTTCACCGTCTTCGGCTGGATGCTGCGGGTCGCGCCGCTCCCGCTCGTCGCCACGTATGCGTATGTCAACCCGGTCGTGGCGGTCATCCTCGGCTGGCTCGTCCTTGGCGAGACGATCGATGCGCGGACCATCGTGGCCGGCGCGGTGATCGTCTTCGCGGTCGCGCTGATCGTCACCGCTCGTGGCCGGATGAAGCGGCCGCTCCAGGTCGATGTCGGCTGGCCTGCCCCCGCCGTCGATCCAGGGCCTGGGTCAGCCCCTGGACCGGTACACGCCCCGACATCCAGGTCCGCCCCGACGCCGTGACGTCGCTCCCTCAGGTTTCGGCCCGGATGACGCGCGATAGCCGGCGGGCCAGGGCCATGATCGTGATCATCGGGTTGACCCCGATGCCGGTCGGGAAGACCGACCCGTCGCCGATGTAGAGACCACGAACGACCGCCTGACCGCGGGTCGTGGCGCGAACGCGTCCCCATGGGTCGCAGGCATCCTCGCGCGGATCGGCACCCATCCGGACCGATCCCATCTGGTGGGCCGAGAAGACGCCGCCGCGGTTCGGTGCGAAGTCGAAGGCCGCCAGCGTGTCCTCGAAGCGCGCGAAGCCACGCCCGTTGTCGTCGGTCCGGCCTGCTGCCCGGCGAAACCACGCCGGCGGCATCCCGGCGGCGACGATGTCCGAGGCGCCCGCCGCGCGAGCCAACCGCGCCATCGAGACCAGGGCGTGACGCAGCGTCGCGACGCCGGTCGCGTCGATCCGGTAGTCGATCCGGACCCGTCCGTGCCTGGTGAGCGTGGCGCGACCCTCCCCGCCGTCGCGGGTGACCGCGATGAGCGGAGACAGTCTGCCGACGTCGCCCATGATCCCCGCGTGCGCCTCGGCACCCTCCCACGGCAGTGCCAAGGCGAGCAGGCCCGGGTGACCCGGCGCGGCCTCGATGACGTAGCCATTCCGGCCGGCGTCCGGCTCGGAGAACTCCAGAGAGCGCGCTGCCTGCATGGTCCCGCGCCACATCTCGACCTTCTCTTCGAAGCGACCGGCGAGAACCGGGACCGGGTGCACCCGCAGGTGCCGTCCGATGGCCGGATGCTCGAGGCCCGAGCGCTGGAGGACGGCGGGGGTCCGAAGAGCGCCGGCGGCGAGGACGACGGTCGGGGCATGAACGACGAGGCGGCGCGGTGGCGCGGTCGTTGCCGGCGCATCCTCCGGCACGGTCACGTCTGCCTCGACGCCGACGGCCGCGTCGTTCTCGACCAGGACGCGAGTCACCTTCGCTCCCGCCACGATCCGGGCGCCGGCCGCCGACGCCTCCGCGAGGTGGACGCGGATCCCCGACTGCTTCGTCCCTCGCCGGCAACCGAACCCGCAGCTGCCACAGTCACCGCAGGACATCGCGTTGCGGCGCGTCGGGGCCGTCTCCCAGCCGAGCGCGCGAGCGCCACGGAGGAGGATCGCGTCCTTGGGAGGGACGTGGGTCGATTCGGCGACGCCCAACTCCGTTTCGATGGCGGCCACGTCGGCCGCCCAGGCGTCGCCGGTCACGCCCCCCAGGCCGTGCTCGTGCTCCCAGTCGTCGCGAACCGATGCCGGGGCGTCGATGCAGGTCATCCAGTTGATGAGCGTGCCCCCGCCAACACCCGCCCCCGCCAGCATCGTGATCGAGCCGTCCCAGGTCGTCGTCAAGCCGTGGTCGAGGTAGTGCCGGTCGAAGGCGTCCAGCTCGGCGCGGGGCATCGTTCGCTCGTCCGAGAACGGCCCAGCCTCGAGCACAACGACCGATCGTCCGGCCTTCGCCAAGGCCGCAGCGACGACACCACCGCCCGCCCCCGACCCGACGACCACGACGTCGGCATCGAGGACGATCGGCGCGTCGTCGACCCCGGGCCCATCGGCGGGGATGGCGTGCAGCCGGATCGCGGACGGTTCGGCCGTCATCGGGGGGTCGTCCGGGCGATAGCCGATCCCAGCCAGTCGGGGCGCCGCGCTGCCATCGCCGCCGTCGGCGTAGGCCAGGAACGTCAGCAGCTTCCGGAACGCGCCAAAGGCCGACCGCCGCCCGGCCAAACGCGATCCCGCCCAGCCGAGGAGGTAGCGCTCCCGGGCATCGGGCGTCATGGAGCTCAGCGCCGTCGCCCGCCCGGTCATCGCCAGGTTCGCGGCGCGCGAGTCCATCGCCCGCAGCACGAGCCGCAACTGACTCAGCTGGGCCGGGTCCGCGGACCCAAGGAGAGCCTCGCCGGCCAGGCGGCCGCGGCTCTCCGCCCCGCCGGGCACGAATGCCTCTGCGAGCGCGACGAGGACCGACATCTCGCGATCCGACCAGCCGGGCGCCACGATCGCGGTGGTCAGGCGGCGCGAGTCATGGCGTCGGGCGCTCCCAGCCCTGGGCCGGCCACGGCTCGCAGCGGAGCGGCCGATCCTCGCGGTAGCCGAGCGCGTAGTCGGCCTGGATGAGCGTGTGGAGCTGGCTCGTGCCTTCGTAGATGACCGCGGCCTTCGAGTTGCGCAGGTAGCGCTCGACCGGGAACTCGTTCGAATAGCCGTTGGCGCCGTGGACCTGGATGGCGTCGAGGGCGCTCTGGACGGCGTGCTCGGTGGCGTGCCACTTCGCGAGACTGGTTTCGCGGGTGTTGCGGAGGCCCTGGTTCTTGAGCCAGGCCGCGCGCCAGACGAGGAGCCGGCCCATCTCGGTGCCGGCGGCCGTCTTGGCGATCATCTGCTTGACCAGCTGGTGCTCGCCGATCTCCTGCCCGAACGTGTGCCGCTCATGGGCATAGCGGACGGACGCGTCCAGGCATGCCTGGGCGAGACCGACGGCACCGGCCGCGACCGTGAAGCGGCCCTGGTCGATGGCACTCATCGCGACGAGGAAGCCCTCTCCCTCCTCGCCGATCCGGTTCTCGACCGGGACCGGGACGTCGTCCAAATTGATCAGACCCGTGTTGCCCGCCCGGATGCCGAGCTTGCCGTGGAGCGTGCCGGTCGTCAGGCCAGCCATCCCGCGCTCGAGCATGAAAGCCGTCACACCCTTGTGTTTCTTGCTTCGGTCGACCGAGGCAAAGACCAGGAAATGGTCCGCGATGTCCGCCAGGGAGATCCAGATCTTCTGACCGTTGAGCCGGTAGGCATCGCCGTCGCGGCGGGCGGTGGTCTGGAGGTTGCCGGCGTCCGTGCCGACGCCCGGCTCGGTCAGCCCGAACGTCGCGAGTTTCTCGCCGCGCGCCTGCGGGACCAGCCAGCGCTGTCGCTGTTCCTCGGTCCCCCACTGGAGGAGGGCCAGCGAATTAAGCCCGACATGGACGCTTTGAACGACACGGAACGAGGTGTCGGCACGTTCCAGTTCCTCGCACAGGATCGCGAAGCTGACGTAATCCATCCCGGACCCGCCGTACGCCTCCGGGATCGGCGCGCCCAGGAACCCGAGCTCGCCCATCTTCGCGAAGACCTCGCGATGGACCTCGCCCTTCTCGTCCCACTCGCGGATGAAGGGCAAGATCTCGGCCTCGGCGAAGGCGCGCACGCTCTGCTGCACGAGCCGGTTCTCTTCGGTCAGGGTGAAATCGACCATATCGGCATCGTACGCGGCCGGGCCGTGCCCCGCCGCCTCGCCCGGGTCCTGCGCCCGCCGCCGGTCGATATACTCGACCGGCCCCACACACCAGGAGCCTAGACCGACCATGACGGCAGACGCCAGCGCGAACCTCACGCCCGTCCTGGGACGCTATTTCGAGCGGACGTGGAGCCATGGCGAGGGCCATCGGCTGTTCGACACCGACGGCCGAGCGTATCTCGACTTCGCGAACGGCATCGCGGTGACCGCGCTCGGCCATCGACACCCGCGGGTCACGGCCGCCATCCACGAACAGGTGGATAGGCTGGTCGGACCGATCAATGCCATCGGCTACACGGCACCGATCTCGGAGATGGCCGAGGCCCTCGCTGCGACGTTCCCCGACCCGCTCGACTCGGTGATGTTCCTGAATTCGGGCTCGGAGGCGATCGACGGTGCGCTCAAGATGGCCCGTCGTGTCACAGGCCGGCCCGGGATCATCGCCTTCCGCGGCGGTTTCCACGGGCGGACGTTCGGGGCGACCAGCGTCACCACCTCGAACCTGAACTACCGCACGGGCTATGACCCGCTGCTGCCCGGAGTCCAGTTTGCGCCGTACCCCATCGCCTACCCGGAGTTCGGTGGCGATGAGGAGGCAGCCTCGGCTGCGAGCCTGGCCGCCCTCCGAACGCTGCTGTCGTCGGTCGTCGCGCCGTCCGCGATCGGCGCCATCCTGATCGAGCCGGTCCTCGGCGAGGGTGGCTACGTCCCGGCGCCCGCCTCGTTCCTACGCGCGCTGCGAGCCCTCTCCGACGAGCACGGGATCCTGTTCATCGCTGACGAGGTCCAGTCGGGTTACGGCCGGACAGGCGCGATGTGGGCATTCGAGCACGCAGGGATCGTCCCGGACGTCGTGTGCGTGGCCAAGGCGATCGCCAACGGCCTGCCACTCTCGGCGATCGTCTCGAGCCGGGACCTCCAGGAGCGTTGGGGCCGCGGGGCGCATGGCTCCACGTACGGCGGCAACCCGGTGGCCTGCGCCGCAGGCCTGGCCGTGCTGGCGACGATCGCCGACGAGGACCTCATCGCCAACGCCCGCGCACGGGGCGCCGAGCTCATGAGCGGCTTGGGCAAGATCGCCGCCGAGGACGATCGGATCGGCGACATCCGCGGCCTCGGGTTGATGATCGGCGTTGAATTCACACGCGACCGCACGACCGGTGAGCCCGACGGCACCCTCCCCGACCGGCTGATGGCAGCCAGCGCCGACGCGGGCTTGCTGGTGCTCACGTGCGGTCGCGTGCACGAGGTCGTTCGCTGGATCCCGCCACTGGACGTGAGCGCGGCCGAGATCTCAGAGGCAGTCGAGATCTTCGGCGAGGCCCTGGCGGGGATCCCACGAGACTGAGCATCGCGGATCAGCGGTTTGCGGCGACCTACGACCGGGTGCAGCCGGGATCGGCCGGGTTCCTGCGCGATGCGATCCGCGTTCGGGCCGGTCGTCCGGCCGAGTGAGCGTCGAGGCTCAGCGGTTCGCCGAGAGGAACTTCATGACGTCGTCGAGGCGAAACCGGCGATCGCCGCGCTTGCACACGCGATAGAACGGGAGCTCGCCGCGATCGCCCAGCCGCTTCACCGTGTTGACGTGCAAATGAAGCATGTCGGCAACTTCGGTTGCGGTGAGCATCGGTCCCAGTTCGTTTACGGCCATCGATGCCATGTGGTCTGTAGCCTCGCTCTGCACGTTATCTCGACGGTTCGGGTCCCTGTGGTGCTCAGGGGTAGGGTCCGGCCCGCTGTGCCACGGAGCGTATGAGTGAGGGTGGGGTCCCGCCAAGCCGTACTTTGGTATAGCGCGAGGTACCAACCGAGGGTCGACATCGGGTATCTGTGCCGGATCCGCTCGGCCGCGGACGTACCATCCCGGCGATGCTCTCGAATGTGCGCGACCTGACCGCCGTCCGGCCGACCCGCGGGTGGCTCCCGGTGGCGGTCGCTGCCGTCGTGTCGATCGCCCTTGGAACGCTGGTCATCGCGGCCCTCGAACAGGCGACGCAGATCCCCGACGCCTCGGCGGTCTACCTCGTGGCTGTCGTCGTCGTCGGGTCGCTCGGTGGCACGGTTCCGGCGGTCCTGACGGCCAGCGCCTCGTTCCTCGTCTACGACCTGCTGTTCACGGAACCGCGCTTCTCGCTTGCCGTCACCGACACCAGCGAGTTGCTCAACCTGATCCTGGTGCTCATCGTCGCGCTGGCCGTCGGCCGGCTGGCCGCGCTTGGCCGCGAGCGAGCGGCCGAGGCGGACCGGCGCGCGGCGGAGGCGACGGGACTGTTCGCCCTCAGCCGGCTCCTGGCCACCGCCGACAGCACCGAGGCGGTCGCCGGCGCGATCGTCGAGCGGCTCGCTCGGGATGCCGGCCTCGGGCGGGTCTGGATCGCCCTGGACGGCGGCCCCCGCGAGCGGATCCTGGCCGACACGAGTGATGGGTCGCTGCCGGCCGCGGCGA
>JANMBS010000434.1:0-4927 GCA_031360525.1 Thermomicrobiales bacterium | reverse complement strand
CTCGGGCGTCGCCTCGCGCCGGGCGAGCGAGGTGCTCATCGCCAACGGCCGGGTCACCGTCGATGGCAAGCGAGCCACGCTCGGGATGCAGGTCGACGCCGCGAAGGCGGTCATCGCCGTCGACGGCCGCGTGATCGGTGCTGCATCGGCGCCCGAGTACCTGATGCTCCACAAGCCGGGCGGGGTCACCTCCACGGTCCGCGACCGCCACGCCTCAAAGACCGTGCTGGACATGATCCCGACCGCGATGCTGCCTGAGGGCGGCCGCCTCTACCCGGTCGGCCGGCTCGACCAGGATTCCGAGGGTCTGCTCGTGCTCACGAACGACGGGGCGTGGGCTGACCGCGTCCTCCATCCGCGCCACGGCATCGAGCGTGAGTACGCCATCGGCCTACGGGCCCCCCTCAGCCCCGACCAGGTCACGGCGCTGAAAAAGGGCATCCCTCTTGACGAGGGCCTCGCGACCCTGACCGGGCTGCGGGCCACGACCGAGATCGAGACCCGCCGGCTTGTCGAGCTCATCTCTCCGCCGCCGGGCAATCTGACGTGGTACCGAGCGATCCTGGCCCAGGGCTGGAAACGCCAGCTGCGCCGGATGTTCGGGGCCGTCGGTGCCCCGATCGAGCGCCTGGTCCGTGTCCGGATGGGCCCGGTCCGTCTCGACGACCTGCACAGCGGGCGCGCCCGCCGGTTGCGCGCCCCAGAGGTTCGCGGTTTGGGCGCCGGGGCCGGGGTCAGTCGGGCGGGTGCGAAGGCGGCGCGGACGGCCGATGCGCCGCCTCCGGGCCGGTCGCCCGTGCCGAAGCGCGGATGAGCCGGACGCGGACAGCGCCGTCCGACTTCCGACCGTGAGCGAGCCCCGGCAGCTCCGCGAGGGGGCGCTGCTGTGGGAGCCGACCGAGGCCTTCAAAACGGCTTCGACGATGACCGACTACCTCGCATGGCTCGAGCGCGAACGCGGGCTTCGGTTCGCCGGCTACGAGGACCTGTGGCGCTGGTCGGTCGAGGACCTCGCGGGTTTCTGGTCATCGGTGGTCGACTACTACGAGATCCCGCTCCGGGGCGAGTGGACCGAAGTCCTCGGCGACGCCTCGATGCCCGGGGCGAGGTGGTTCGAGGACGGTCGCCTCAACTACGCCGAGGCCCTGTTGCGACGCGTCGCGCCGGACCGGCCGGCGTTGCTGTTCGCCGCGGAACGGGGTGCGGTGCGCGAGATCTCGGGTGCGGAACTGGAGGCTTCCGTGGCGTCGGTCGCGGTTGGACTTCGTCGACTTGGCGTCGGTCGTGGCGATCGCGTCGTGGCCGTCATCCCGAACATCCCCGAAGCGGTCACTGCGCTGCTGGCGTGCGCCAGCCTCGGCGCGATCTGGTCGAGCTGCTCCCCGGATTTCGGGGCACGCGGGCTGGTCGACCGCTTCGCGCAGATCTCCCCGAAGGTCCTCATCGCGATCGATGGCTACACGTACGGGGGCAAGGCGTTCGACCGCCGCGAAGTCGTCGACGCGCTCCGCGCCGAACTGCCGACCCTCGAGCGGACGGTCCTGATCCCGTATCTGGACCCTGCCGCGACCGCGGACGGGCCCGGGGAGATGTCGTGGACGGAGCTGATCGGCGGGGGAACGGAGCCACTGACCTTCGAACCGGTCCCGTTCGACCACCCACTGTGGGTCCTCTACTCGTCGGGGACGACCGGCCTGCCGAAGGCGATCGTCCACGGCCACGGCGGCGTCGTCCTCGAGCATTCGAAGGCGATCGGCTTGATGTTCGACATCCGCGCCGGCGACCGCATGCTCTGGTTCACCACCACCGGCTGGATGATGTGGAACTTCCTGATCGGCTCGATGCTGGTCGGCGGCGTCCCTGTCCTGTACGACGGCAGCCCGGGCTATCCGAACCTCGAGGCTCTCTGGGACCTCGCGGCGCGTGCACGTGTGAGCCTCTTCGGGACGAGCGCCGCGTTCCTCGCTGCATGTCAGAAGGCCGGTCTCCGGCCCGGCGAGACACACGACCTGTCGCACCTCGAGGCGATCGGGTCGACCGGGTCACCGCTCGCGGTCGAGACTTTCGGCTGGGTCTACGACGCGGTCAAGCCCGACGTCTGGCTGGCCTCGATGAGCGGTGGGACCGATGTCGTCTCGGCGTTCGTCGGCGGCTGCCCGCTCCTGCCCGTCCGCGCCGGGGAGCTCCAGGCGAGGGCACTTGGGGCCAAGGTCGAGGCCTTCGACGAGGCCGGCCACTCGGTCGTCGGACAGACCGGTGAGCTGGTGCTGACTGCCCCACTGCCCTCGATGCCCGTCGCGTTCTGGAACGACCCGGATGGTGTCCGCTACCGCGAGAGCTATTTCGAGATGTACCCCGGCGTGTGGCGCCACGGCGACTGGATCCGCATCACCGAGCGGGGGAGTGCGGTCATCGAGGGCCGCTCGGATTCGACGCTCAATCGCCAGGGGATCCGGTTCGGCACGAGCGAGCTCTACGGGGTCGTCGAAAGCCTTCCGGAGGTTCTCGACAGCCTGGTCATCGGGCTGGAACTGCCGGGCGGCGGCTACCGGATGCCGCTCTTTGTCGTGCTCGCCGAGGGCGTCGAGCTGGACGCCGCGCTCAAGGGCCAGATCAACGGCGCGATCCGGGCGGCCCTGTCGCAGCGCCACGTGCCGGATGAGATCGTGGCCGTGCCCGCCGTCCCGCGCACCCTGACCGGCAAGAAGATGGAGGTGCCGGTCAAGCGCCTTCTCCAGGGCCGGTCGCTGGCCGAGGTCGCGGCGTCGGGCGCCGTCGCGGATCCCAAGGCGCTGGAGTGGTTCGCCGAACACACGCAGTCGTTCTCGGACCGTCGTCCCTGAGTCGACGAAACATGCCGGGCATAGTGCGCCGCTCGTCCCGTGCCGTCCCGAAGCTGCCCGCGAGCGGGAATCGTCTCCTCCTAGGCGTCAGTTGAGGTCCAGGGCGGGATCAACGCGGCCAGCCGAGCCCGGGAGCCACGTTTCGTCGCCTGTGAGACGACGCCCGCTCCGTGACTGGTCGGCTATCCTCCGGAAATGGACAGCACGCCCGCGAAGCTCGTCGTCGCGCTCGACGGGCCCGGGTCCTCGGGCAAGAGCAGCGTCGGGGCCGCCGCGGCGCTCGAGGCCGGCTACCGGTTCTGCGACACTGGCCTCCTGTACCGAGCCGTCACGTGGCTGGCCCTCGCCCGGCGCGTGTCCGCCTCGTACCCGCATGCGATGCGCGGCCTGGCCGACGAGGTCGAGCTTGCGCCCGACGCCGAGGGTCGGCTGGCACGGGTCCTGGTCGATGGCGTCGACCATACCGACGATGTCCACAAGCCGGCGGTGGATGCGGCCGTCTCGGCCGTCGCCGCGATCCCAGAACTGCGCCTCGCCCTGCTCGAGCGCCAACGCCAGCTCGCGGCCGGCGGGGGGATCGTGATGGCCGGCCGTGACATTGGGACCGTGGTGCTGCCCGACGCGGACCTCAAGATCTTCCTCGAGGCCTCGGTGGAGGAGCGGGCCCGGCGACGGACCGAGGAGCGCGGTATCGACCCCAACGGACCCGAGGGCGAACGGATCCTCGAGGCCCTGCGTCGGCGCGATGAACTCGACTCCACCCGCGCGGTCGCGCCGCTCCGGGCCGCTCCGGACGCCCGGATCATCTCGACCGACGGCAACCGCTTCGAGGACACCGTCGATGCGGTCGTCAACGCGATCCGCGACGCCGAGGCGCGACGGACGGGCCAAACCGAACCGAGCGGCGCCAGCGCGTGAGCGACGACGCGGCCCCGATCGAGAGCTCGATCACCCCGCTGATCTCGACCCTGACGCTGGGTGGGAGGATCTTCGGCCGTGCGATGAGCCGGATCAGCGTCGAGGGCGCCATCGACGAGATCCCGCCCGAGGGCCCGCTGATCCTGGCGGCCAACCACGCCTCGAACCTCGACGCGGTGGTCCTCGGCTCGTGGTTGACGCCGCGCCTCGGGCGGCGGATCCACTGGCTCGGCAAGAAGGAACTCTTCGACTGGCCGATCGTCGGCTGGACCGCGGCACACGGCGGTGTCCACCCCGTCGATCGGGGAGCCGCGGACGTCGAAGCGTTCCGCCTCGCCCAGCGCATCCTCGACGAGGGCAACATCCTGTTCGTCTTCCCTGAGGGAACGCGCAGCCCCGACGGTTCGCTCCAGGAAGCGCGCGACGGCCTGGCGCTCCTCGCCCTGCGCACCGGGGCGCCGATCGTCCCGCTGGGTATCGCCGGCACGCATGGGGTCTGGCCTCGGGGTCGGAAGGTCCCGCACCCCGGCGGCCACGTGACGGTCCGCGTCGGGCGCCCGTTCCGCCCCGCCGACGAGCTCCCCCCGGGCACGGACCGGCGAACCGCCAAGGGCCTCACCACGACGATGATCATGGACCGTATCGCTGCCCTCCTGCCGCCGTCCCAGCGCGGCGTCTACGGCGGACCTCCGGTCTGAGCGAGGGGGCCCGAACGGACCCCGTGCGATAATCGGTCCATGGGAACGGTTCAGGAAGTCCGTATCGCGAAGCGCACCGGGTTCTGCTACGGCGTTCGCGAGGCGATCGACAAGGCGAAGGAGGCGTCGGCCGCCGGCAAGGCGACGCATACCCTCGGCCAGGTCGTCCACAACGAGGGCGTCGTGCGCGACCTCCAGGACATGGGCATCCAGACCGTCGAGTCGCTCGATGACGTCGACCACGGGGCCGCGGTCGTCATCCGCGCCCACGGCGTCCGCCCGGACGTGATGCAGCGCGCCGAGGAGCGCGGGCTCGAGGTCATCGACGGCACCTGCACGTGGGTCATCCAGGAGCAGCGCGAGCTGGTCAAGCTCGTCGAGGACGGCTACACCATCGTCTTGCTCGGGACGCCGAAGCATCCCGAGGTCGTCGGTCTCCTGGGCTTCGCGCCTGACGCGATCGTCGTC
>JANMBS010000529.1:0-6130 GCA_031360525.1 Thermomicrobiales bacterium | reverse complement strand
ACCTCGCCGATCGCGACGTGAGCATGCACCTGGAGACGACTGCGGCGAAGAAGACGACCAAGATCGACATGGTCGTGGTCGGCAGGGCCGTCTACGCACGGGTCGGCAGCGATCATTGGACGCAGGGGTCGAGGTCGAACTTCGAGCAGAGCATCGCGGACATCATCCCGGCCCTCCAGCCCATCAGGAATCCGGCCTACCTCAGCTACGTCGGCGTAGAGACGATCGACAAGCGCAAGCTCGTTCACCTGACCGCGCTCAAGACATTCCCGTACATCGGGGCAGATGGCCAGAGGGGCACGTACGACTCGTTCGATATCTGGGTCGAGGAGGACGGCACGCCCGTCCTGACCAAGGGCAAGATCTCGGTGGTCGGCGCCTACGGCATCGAGATCAGCGGCACCAGCGAACTCCGCTTCTCCAAGTTCGGCGGGACCATCAAGATCGTGGCGCCCAAGACCTGACCACTCGAGCGCCGGCGTCGCCGGAGACGACTACCCGCCGCTTCTCATCCCGTCCCGTGGCGGTGAGCGCCCTCGGCCCGCTCGATCTCGCGCGCCAGGTCGCCGATGGCGATGAGCTTCTGGGTCCCGGCGGGCAGGTCGCGCAGCCCGACCTCGCCCTTGGCCAACTCGTCGCCGAGGATGACCGCGAAATGGGCGTGCTCCTTGGCGGCCGCTTCGAGTTGCTTGCCCAGCTTGCGGTGGCCGAGCTCGGCCCGGGCGGCGATCCCCGCCGCTCGCAGATCCGTGGCGACGACGAGTCGCCCGATGGTGTCGTCCGGATCGGCGCCGACGACGACCGCGACCGGTCCCGTCTCGGCGATCGTCAGGGCACCGGTCTCGGTCAGGGCCAGGATCAGGCGATCGAGCCCGATCCCGAAACCGATGCCGGGTGTCGGGCGCCCGCCCAGGAGCTCGACCAGGCCGTCGTAGCGCCCACCGCCGCCGACCGCCTGCTGTTGGCCCTCGCGACCGGTGACGTAGAACTCGAAGGCGGTCCGCGTGTAGTAGTCAAGGCCGCGGACGAGGCCGGGTTCGACCTCGTATGGCACGTGCAGCGCATCGAGGTGGGCCCGAACGCCTGCGAAATGCTCGGCGCACGGCTCGCACAGGCTGTCCGTGATCTTGGGCGCGGCTGCGTTCAGGGCGTCCATCGCCGGGTCGTGCGAATCGAGCAGCCGCAGCACGTTGCGTTCGAGCCGGCCCCGCTCGAGTTCGGGCAGCTCTGCGGTGTGCGCCCGGAAATACTCGGTCAATTCGGCCACATAGGTCGGCCGGCACGCGACGTCCCCGATCGAGTTCAGGTGGACGACGACGCCGTCGAGCCCCGCCTCGCGGTAGAAGCGCGACCCGAGCTCGATGATCTCGGCGTCGATCGCCGGCCCGGCGTCGCCGATCGCCTCGATGTCGAACTGCCAGAACTGTCGGTAGCGACCAGCCTGCGGCCGGTCGTAGCGGAACATCGCCCC
Source organism: Thermomicrobiales bacterium (assembly GCA_031360525.1). Taxonomy (GTDB): domain Bacteria; phylum Chloroflexota; class Limnocylindria; order Limnocylindrales; family CSP1-4; genus SPCO01. The sequence continues at coordinate 4,659 of JANMBS010000529.1, read as the reverse complement.
GGTCTCGGTCAGCTTCACGGGTTGTGGCCAGGTCTGCATCCCGTGCTGGATGTAGGCGCGGACGATGCCTGCGGTGGGCTCGGGACGGAGCGCCCAGGCCTCGCCGTCCTCGGTCCGCGGACTGAGGCGGAAGAGCTCCTTCTCGACGATGTCGGTCACCTCGCCGACACCCCGTTCAAAGACCTCGGTCAGCTCGAACATCGCCGTCTCGATCCGGCGATAGCCATAGCGGGCGGCGAGATCGGCAGCGAGCCGTTCCAGGCGCGTCCAGGTCGCGGTCTCGGGCGGCAGCAGGTCGCGGGTCCCGCGCGGGGCTCGGAAGGTCGGCATCGCGCGGACTTAGCCGAGGTCCCGCTGCACGCTGATGACGTCCTTGAGCGTCTCGATCCGGCTCATCACGCGGGCAAGCTGCGAGACCGAATGGACCTGGATGGTCGCCCTGACGACCGCGGTGTGGTCCGCCGTCACGCCGACCTGGGCGGCCACGATGTTGACCTTGTTCTCGGCAACGACCTGGGTGATGTCGCTCAGCAGCCCGGTCCGGTCGTATGCCTCGACCCGGATCGCGATCGGATAGGTCTCGGTGGGGGTCGATTCCCACTCGACGTCGATGAGCCGGCTGACCTCGCGCTCGTTGAGCACGGTCGGACATGATCGCAGGTGGACGGTCACGCCCTTGCCGCGGGTGATGAACCCGGCGATCGGGTCGCCCGGGATCGGGCTGCAGCACTTGCCGAAACGCACGAGCAGGTCGCCGACGCCCTTGACCCGGACACCGCCGGTCCGGTCCAGCTTCGGGGGCGGGGCGACGGTCGGCAGCGTGCCCTGGACATCGTCGACCACGCCGAGCCGCATGACGACGGTCTGGGCGCTGACCGCGCCATAGCCGATGGCGGCGTAGAAGTCATCGACGGTATCGTAGTTGTAGTGCTTGACGACCTCGGCGATGGCGTCGGGCCCGACGGCCGACATCGATGTCCGCGCCAGGCGGCGCAGTTCGCGCTCGAGCGACTCGCGGCCGTGGACGATGTTCTCGTCGCGGTCCTTGCGCTTGAACCATTGGCGGATCTTCTCGCGCGCGTGGCTGGTCTTGACGATCTTCATCCAGTCACGCGACGGGCCGTGCTCGCCCTTGGTCGTCACGATCTCGACGATGTCGCCGTTCTTGAGCCGGTAGTCGAGCGGGACGAGTCGGTTGTTGACCTTGGATCCGATCGTGCGGTGGCCGACGTCGGTATGGATGCGGTAAGCGAAGTCGAGCGGCGTGGCGCCAGCGGGCAGGTCCTTGATGTCGCCCTTGGGGGTGAACACGAAGACCTGGTCCTGGAAGATGTCGAGCTTGATGCCCTCGACGAACTCGGTCGCGTCTGAGACGTCGCGCTGCCAGTCAAGCAGCTGCCGCAGCCAGGCGAGCTTTGCGTCGTATTCGCGGTCGGACTTGGTGCCTTCCTTGTAGCGCCAGTGGGCGGCGATGCCGACCTCCGACACCTGGTGCATCGCCTGGGTACGGATCTGGATCTCGAGCGGCTTGCCATCGAGGGCGATGACCGCAGTGTGGAGCGACTGATAGAGGTTGTTCTTCGGGACGGCGATGTAGTCGTCGAACTGACCGGGGATCGGGCGCCAGAGTGAGTGGACGATGCCCAATGCGGCGTAACAGTCGCGCACCTCGTCGACGAGGATGCGGATGGCGTAGACGTCGTAGATCTCGCCGAACTCCGCGCCCTTGCGCTCCATCTTCTTCCAGATGCTGTAGATGTGTTTCGGGCGACCCTGCAGATCGGCCTCGATGCTGGCCGCCTCGAGCCTCGGCGTCAGGTCGGCGATGGCGCGGTCGATGTAGGTCTCGCGGCCCTTGCGCCGGGTGTCGAGGAGCTTGGCGAGCTCGCGGAATCGCTCGGGCTCGAGCGCCTTGAAGGCGAGATCCTCGAGCTCCCACTTCATCTGCCAGATCCCCAGCCGCTCGGCGAGGGGGGCGTAGATCTCCATCGTCTGGCGCGCGATGCGCTGCTGCTTCTCGACCGGGAGGCCACCCAGCGTGCGCATGTTGTGGAGCCGGTCAGCAAGCTTGATCAGGACGACCCGGATGTCCTGGGCCATCGCCAGCAGCATCTTTCGGATGTTCTCGGCCTGCTGCTGCTCGTGGCTGTGGGTGCTGAACTTGGACAGCTTCGTGACGCCGTCGACGAGCTGCGAGACGTCGGCGCCGAACTTCTCCTCGACGTCGGTCAGGCTGAATTCGGTGTCCTCGGGGACGTCGTGGAGGAGTGCGGCCTGGATGGCCGTCGTGTCGATCCCGAGCTCGGCCAGGATCTGTGCCGAGGCGATCGGGTGCGTGACGAAGGGTTCACCGGTCGCCCGCGTCTGACCGCCATGGGCGGCGACGGCAAGGTCGTAGGCCCGCCCGATGGGTTCGAGGTCCGCGCCAGGGTGCTCCTCGAGGATCGCGGCGTAGAGCGCCTGCCGGAGCGCTTCGAGATCCGGTCCCTTGGCCTTCTGGGCGGCCGTGACGACGGGCGTGCGCCGCGGACCCCGTCGCGATGGGGTCTCGGTCGTGGCCTTGGCCTTGGCCGGCGCCTTGGCCGTCGTCTTCGCGCTCGCCTTGGGACTTGGCTTTGGGGTCGCGGTCGCCATCGAGGCAAGGATACCCTCAGCCGAACCCGGCACGGTGCAGCGCGGCCTCGGCTTCGGCACGCTCGTCCCACGGTCGCGGACCGTCGGGGCCCAGGATCGATCGCTCGTGGCCCTTGCCCGCGAGCAGCACGATGTCGCCGGGCCGGGCACGCTCGATCGCCGCATCGATGGCGGCACGCCGGTCGGCGATCACCAGGAGGTCGTGGCCGCGCCGCTTGCCGGTCGCCTCGGCGCCGCGCGCGATCTCGTCGAGGATCGCGTCACGGTCCTCGCCGCGCGGGTCCTCGTCGGTGACGACCACGATCCGGGCACGCTCGCCGGCGATCCGGCCCATCAGGGGGCGCTTGGCCGTGTCGCGCTCCCCGGCCGAGCCGAAGACGGCGATCACTCCCCCGCCGCCCGAGGCGGCCAGCGGAGCCAGCAGGTCGAGCACTGTCTGGAGGGATGCGGGGCTGTGGGCGAAGTCGACGATGACCCCGAACGGCTGGCCCGACTCGACACGTTCCATCCGCCCCGGGACGACCGGGACCGAGGCGAGGCCCTCGCGGATCGCGGCCGGGTCAAGCCCGACCGCCTCGCCGAGGGCGACGACCGCGAGCGCGTTGTGGACGTTGAAGCGGCCGGCCAGGCGCAGGGCGACGGTCGATAGGCCCGCAGGTCCCTCGATCTCCGCGCGCAGGCCGGCCGCGTCCTCGGTGATGTGGGTGGCCCGGACGTCGGCGGCCCCTTCGGTGCCGTAGGTCAGCACGCGCGCGCCGGCATCGCGAGCGGTGCCGATGAAGGCGCCCGCCGATGGGTCGTCGAGGTTGACGATGGCGGCGGCCGGGACCGGCCGAGGCTTGTCCACCATTCGCGTCGCTCGTAATCGATCGAAGAGCGACAGCTTGGCGTCGCGGTACGCCTCCCACGTTCCGTGCAGCTCCAGGTGTTCGTGGGTGAGGTTCGTGAGGATCGCGACGTCGTAGGCGACGCTCGCGACGCGATCGAGCGCGAGCCCGTGCGACGTGGTCTCGATGACCGCGACGTCGTCGCCGGCATCGACCATGGCGCGCAGAGTCGCCTGGAGCTCCTGGGCCTCCGGAGTGGTCGCGTGCGCCTCGTGCGCCTCGGTCCGGCCGCCGACACGGGTGGCGATGGTGCCGATCATCCCGGCCCGGCGCCCGGCAGCCTCCAGCGCGGCAACGGCGAGATAGGCGGTCGTGGTCTTGCCGTCAGTGCCGGTGATGCCGACCACCGTGAGCTAGTGCGACGGGTCGCCGTACCACCAGGCGGCGGCGCTGGCCAGGGCCGGCCGGGACGCATCGACCACGAGTTGCGCGGCGGCCACCTCGGGGAGTGGCCGCTCGACGATGAGGGCGGTCGCGCCGGCCCGGACTGCGTCGGCGGCGTGGTCGTGCCCGTCCGCGTGCTCTCCCGCGATCGCGACGAAGAGCGAGTCGGCGACGGCGTCCCGTGAATCGTTCGTGACGCCCGTGATGGAGATGTCGGACAGGCCGGCGCTGCCGACGGCTCGGCCGTCCAGGCGCGTCCCGCGGAGCCGGCCCTCGGATGCGAGGCGCGCGACGAGGTCGCCAAGCGGGCGGGAGGACGGCCCACCCACGGGCCGGTCGGAGGCGAGTGGCTCGTCGGGAGGCGTCATCGGCCCGTGACTCGCGACACGCGGGAGGCGACGCGCCCGAGGGCGTAGCGCCACGGTCGGATCACCCGTTCGTGCGCACCGGTCATCTCGACCCAGGTCGCACCGAACGAGCGCTTGTGCTCGTACAGGCCGGCCATGGGATCGCCCTTGGCGGGCTCCCGGTGGTCCGGGCCGACATCGACGCCGCCCAGGTCCATCTCGGTTCGGCCTTCGCGGATGGCCAGCTGGATGGCTCGCCAGCGCAGCAGGTGCATGACCCCCGGGTGCGTGTCGCGTATCCCCGGGGCGTCAGCGGAATGGACCGTGGACAGCCGCTCCCCATGCCGATACAGGATCAGCCCACCGAGCGCGCGCGATGGGTCCGCATCGGCACGGGCTTCCAGGTA
>JANMBS010000419.1:0-3034 GCA_031360525.1 Thermomicrobiales bacterium | reverse complement strand
GCGCCGGCGGCCATCGCAAGGACGCTCGCACGACGGACGTTGTCGTAGGTCTCCAGCTCCCCGGTCTCGAGGATGACCTTCAAATGGGCGTCGCCGGTGGCCTCCTTGACCTCGACGATCTCCTCGAAGACCGTCGCGTAGTCGCCGGTCAGGAAGGCGCCGCGGTCGATGACCATGTCGACCTCGTCGGCGCCGGCCTGGACTGCCGCCCGGACCTCGGCGACCTTGATGTCACGGAACGTCTGGCCCGAGGGAAATCCGGTCGCGACGCTGGCCACCTTGACGGTCGAGCCCTTGAGCGCGTCCTTCGCCTCGGCGACGAGCGCCGGGTAGACGCAGACCGCGGCGACCGACGGGATCGTGGGGTCGCCCGGTTGCGGACGCATCGCCTTGACGCACATGGCACGGACCTTGCCCGGCGTGTCCTTCCCCTCGAGGGTGGTCAGGTCCATCATCGAGATCGCGAGCTCGAGCGCCCACATCTTCGACGCCTTCTTGATCGAGCGCTTCTTGAGCGAATCGACCCGCTCCTCCACGCCGACCTGGTCGACCGCCGTGACACGACCGAGCAGGCTGCCGAGCGGCCCCGGACGGCCATCCCAGGCACGGATTAGGTCGTCGGCGCGCGCACGGGTCGGTGAATCAGGACGTCGCGTGGCGGTCATGGGATCGAGAGGATACACCCCGTCCGGAACGTCGCCGTCGTGCTCGCCTAGCGCCCGCCGTGGTCCTTGGGGAGTCGCGGGAGACCCCTCTTCCCATCGATCAGGAAGTGGCGGAACCAGGACTCCACGATACGCAGGTTCTCGACGCGTCGGAACGGCGTGCCGGAGCGGGTCAGCTCGTGGGTTTCCTCGGGGACCCGGAGCAAGCGAACGGGACGGCGAAGCGAGCGGAGGACCGTGAACAGCGCCTCGGCCTGGGCGATCGTCGTCCGGAGGTCGCGCTCGGAGTGCTGGATCAGGAGCGGGGTGCGGATCGCGGCGGCGTAGGCGATCGGTGAGATCTCGCGGAAATACGCCGGGTCCTCCCACGGCGTGGTTTCGAACTCGAGGCGGGCCCAGTCGCCACCGGAGATGTCGCCGGTGAGGAACAGGACGCCCATGTCGTTGACCGAGCGACAGGTCATCGCCGCGCGGAATCGATGGTCGTGACCGACGATCCAACTTGTGAGGTAGCCACCGTATGAGCCCCCGGTGACGCCAAGGCGATCCGGATCCGCCAGGCCGTCGGCCACGAGGGCGTCGACGCCCGCCAGGACGTCACGGGTCGGCCCAGGGCCCCAATCGCGGTGGTTGGCGTCGTTGAATGCCTCGCCGTAGCCCTCAGAGCCGCGCGGGTTCGAGTAGAAGACGCTCATCCCGGCGCCGGCCAGGACCTGGAACTCCCAGGATGGCGACCAGCCGTAGAGCGTGTGCGGCCCGCCGTGGATCTGGACCACGACCGGCTGCGGCCCCGTGCCGGCGGGAATCAGCCAGCCTTGGACGTCGTGCCCGTCGACCGTCACGCGGCGTTCGATCGGCTGACGCAGCTCGAGCTCAGCGAGGATTTCGCCGTTGAAAGTGGTGAGGCGGCGCGGCTTGAACGGGGAGCTGCCACCGACTTCGAAGAGCCACACGTCGGGTGGCTCGGTCGGCGTCGAGCGGAGGTAGACGAATCGGACGCCGCGAGGCCCCGCGTCCCAACCCGAGATGTAGTGCCGACCCTCGGTGAGCCGCTCGAGCCGGCCGCCTGCGACGGCGATCCGCCACAGCTCGTAAGCACCGTCGATCGGGGCGCTGAAGCCGAGCCAGCGGCCGTCCTTCGACGGGATCAGCCGTGCGCTCTCGCCGCGGGTCAGGTCGCTGCTCATCCCGGAGCCCGGCATCAGGTCGTGCTTGCCGGAGAGGTTCCGCCCGCCCGACGACGACGCGTCCGCGCCGTCCGCCGCGAACAGCCAGATGTCGTTGCGGCTCCCCGCCCCGCCCTCCAACCGGTTGCCCAGGGCGGCAAGCGTCGCGCCATCGGGCAGCCATGTCGGAGCGAAGAACTGCGACCGCGGACCACGGGTGACGGCCGTGACCACCTTGCTCTCGACGTCGACCACGTGGATGTCGAGCCTGCTCGAGAGGAGATCGGCATCGCGTCGCCGGTTCGAGGTGAAGGCGATCCGGCGCCCGTCGGGCGACCAGGCCGGGTCGCCGTCCGCAACGCGTCCGTCGGTCAGGCGCGAAGCCTCGCCCGTCGCGACGTCCACCAGCCAGAGGTGGTTGACCTTGTCGTAGGTGAAGCCGGAGCCATTGAGCATGTAGTCGAGGCGATCGACGAACCGGTAGTCGGATGGCGGCGGCGTGCTGGTGGCCGACTCGGCTTTCCGATCGATACCGCGGAGGCGGTCGTCTTCGGACCGGGTCGCGCCGTGCGAGGCGCTGACGACCACCAGCCGCATCCCGTCGGGCGACCACTCGAAGGCATCGACCCCACGAGGCAGGTCGGTCAGCCGGCGGCCCTCGCCGCCATCGAGCGGCAGAAGGTAGACCTGGTCCCGATCCTCTCGGAGAGCATGCCGGTCTTTCCTATCCCGTGACGTGCGATCGGGCTCCTCCTCGACCAGCGCACGACGATCCGAGATGAACGCCAGGGTCCGGCCATCCGGGGAGAACCGCGGCTGGCGGTCGTGCCGGGCGCCGAGCGTCAGCTGGCGGGGCGGGTCCCAGTCGTCGGTGGGCACGAGCCACAGCGCGTGGCGGTACCCATCGAAGCCCGGGGCGACCGTCTGGAGCGTCACGACCGCGTGCCGACCGTCCGGGGAGAGGCGCGGTTCGGTGGCGATGCGGAGGCGGTACAGGTCGTCGGGTCGTGGCGCGCGCGGCAAGGCGATCCTCCGGAAAACGGGACGCCCCAAGTCTAGCGGGCTACCATCGAACGATGGCCGACCAGCTTTCGCTGCGGCTCGAGGCCGATCAGCTGCCCGATCTCCCTGACCTGCGGCCGATGCTGCCGCGTCCGCTGCCGGAACCGTTCGATTCCGACGAGCACCTGTTCGAGCCGTTGT
>JANMBS010000412.1:0-2821 GCA_031360525.1 Thermomicrobiales bacterium | reverse complement strand
AGCGCTTGGTGGCCGACAGCGGGCGCGACTCCTCGATGAGGACGGTGTCGCCGATGCGCGCCTCGTTCTCCTCATCGTGGGCTTTGAACTTCGTGCTCAAGCGGATGACCCGCTTGTAGAGAGGGTGACGCGCCAGGCGCTCGACGGACACGACGATCGTCTTGTCCATCCGGTCGCTCACGACGCGACCGACCTTGGTCTTCCGCTTGCCTTGCACTTGCACCTGGGTGTCTGCTCCTGTCATCGCGTGATCTCCCTCACGCCGTCTTGCCGAGCTTGCGCTCGCGCTGGACGGTCAGGATCCGCGCGATCGTTCGCCGCGTCTGCGGGATCGTGCTGTAGTCCTTGAGTTGCCTGGTCGAGAGCGCGAAGCGCGCGCCCCACAGGTCCTGCTTGGCTTCCTTGAGGGCGTTCTCGAGCTCCGGGTCGGACAGCTGGCGGACTTTCTCGATATCCATCAGCCCGCCTCCTTCACCGACTCGCGGACGACGACCCGGGTCTGCACCGGCAGCTTGTGGCTGGCCAGGCGCATCGCCTCGATCGCCGAGTCATGGTCGACGCCGGCCATCTCGAACAGGATCCGGCCGGGCTTGACGACCGCGACCCAATGGTCGGGTGCGCCCTTGCCCGAGCCCATCCGGGTCTCTGCCGGCTTCTTGGTGGCGGGCTTGTCCGGGAAGACGCGGATCCAGATCTTGCCGCCGCGCTTGACCGAACGGGTCATGGCGCGCCGGGCCGCCTCGATCTGGCGGCTGGTGATCCAGGCCGGTTCCTGCGTCGCCAGGCCGTACTCACCGAAGGCGACGTTGTAGCCACCCTTGGCCAGCCCGGACATCCGTCCACGCATGACCTTGCGATGCTTGACTCGCTTGGGCATCAACATGGGTCAGACCCCCGTCCCGATCTGAGTCGGGACCCCGGCGTCGCGCGCGGCGCGCTCCGGGGTGATGTCGCCGCGATAGATCCAGACCTTGACGCCGATCCGCCCGTAGGTGGTGTGGGCGTGGACCTGGCCGTAGCTGATGTCGGCACGCAGCGTCCCGAGCGGGATGCGGCCTTCCTTGTCCCATTCGCGACGGCCCATCTCGGAGCCGCCGAGGCGCCCGGCCACGGCGATCTTGACGCCCTTGGCGCCGGCTTTCATCGAGCGCTGGATGGCCTGCTTCATCGCCTTCTTGAAGGCGATCCGGCGGCTCAGCTGGCCCGCGATGTTCATCGCCACGAGATAGGCATCGAGCTCCGGCTGGCGGATCTCCTTGATCTCGAGCTTGACCTTGCGGGTCGTCAGGGCACCGATCTGCTGGCGCAGGACCTCGACGTTGGCGCCGCCCTTGCCGATGACAATCCCCGGTTTGGCCGTATGGATGGTCACCGTCACGTGGTTGATGCCGCGTTCGATCTCGACGCCGCTGACGCTGGCGTTGGCCAGGCGCTTGTCGATGAGCTGACGGATCTTGATGTCCTCCTGGAGGGAGGCGGTGTATTCCTTGTTATCGGCGTACCACTACGCGGTCCAGGTGCGCGAGACACCCAGGCGGAAGCCGTACGGATGGACCTTGTGTCCCATGTCAGGCCTCCTGGTCCGCGACGACGATCGTGATGTGGGTCATTGGCTTGTGGATCGGGAACGCCCGACCCTGGGCCCGCGGCTGGAAGCGCTTGATCGTCGGGCCTTCGTTGGCGACGGCATCGACGATGAACAGATCCTCGGCGGACAGGTTGTGGTTGTTCTCGGCGTTGGCGGTCGCGCTCTTGAGAACGCGAGCGACGTCGGCCGCGGCCTTCTGCGGCATGAAGCGCAACAGGGCGGCGGCCTCCTCGACCGGCTTGCCCTTGATGGCCTCGGTCACGAGGCGGGTCTTGCGGGTCGAGGCGCGGAGGTACTTGGCGGTTGCGGAAACGCGCACGGTCGGCACCCTACTTCAACGCCGTCGAGCGGTCGGTGTGCTTGCCGTGCCCGCGATAGTTGCGGGTCGGGCTGAACTCACCGAGCCGATGGCCGACCATGTTCTCGGTCACGTAGACCGGGATGTGCTTCTTGCCGTTGTAGACGGCGATCGTGTGGCCGATGAAGGTCGGGAAGATCACGGACGCACGCGACCACGACTTGACGACCTTCTTCTCGTTGCGCTTGTTCATCTCCTCGATCCGGCCGAGAAGGCGGGCCTCGACGAACGGGCCCTTCTTGACTGAGCGAGACATCGGTTTCCTCCTCCCCTGCTACTTGCGATGCCGCGAGCGGACGATGAGACGTCCGGTCGTCTTGGACCGTCGGGTGCGATAGCCCATGGCGGGCTTGCCCCACGGGGTCTTCGGCGGCATCCCGGTCGGGGATTTGCCTTCGCCACCACCATGCGGGTGGTCGCGCGGGTTCATGACGACACCCCGGACTTCGGGCCGCTGGCCCATGTGCCGGGCACGGCCGGCCTTGCCGAGGTTCTGGTTCTCGTGGTCGAGGTTGCTGACCTGGCCGACGGTGGCCATGCACTTCATCGGGACGCGACGCATCTCGCCCGACGGCAGGCGCACGGTGGCGAAGTCGCCTTCCTTGGCAAGCAGCTGCGCGGAGACGCCGGCGGACCGGACGATCTGGCCGCCCTTGCCGGGGATCAGCTCGATGTTGTGGATGGTCGTGCCCAGCGGGATGTTGGCCAGCGGCAGGGCATTGCCGATGCGCGCTTCGGCGTCCGGTCCGGCGACGACGACGTCACCGACCTTGAGACCGTGGGGCAGGAGCATGTAGCGCTTCTCGCCGTCGCGGTAGTGAAGCAGCCCGATGCGGGCCGACCGGTTGGGGTCGTACTCGATCGTGGCGAGGCGC
>JANMBS010000352.1:0-14757 GCA_031360525.1 Thermomicrobiales bacterium | reverse complement strand
CCCAGTTCCTCGCGGGCCATGGTGTCGAGGGCAAGTTTGGGGTCGGTCCGAACCATGTAGTTCGCGAGCTCCGCGGCCATGGCCGCCGGCACACCCTTCCGTTCATAGATGCCCCTCAGTTCGGCGACTTCGGCCTCCGGTGATGCCGCCAGCTGGGCAGCTTCGATCTTCAATTCGTTGGCCAGCAGCTCTCGGGCGCTCTGCACCGAGAGGTACTCGCCGAGCGCCATCGAAAGCGAGCCCGCGACAAGCCCTGCAACGCCGGCGACGATGATCGCCTGGTGCGGCGCACCCGCCCCCACAACCCCGGCGATCAGGCTCAGATTCGACACCAGGCCGTCAGTCGAGCCGAGCACTCCGGCCCGCAGCGCGTTGCCATGTCGGGCTCGGCTCTCCTCAGGTAGCGAACCTGCATCCTTCGGCGCGGGGGCGCCGAGCCCAAGCTCGTGGTCGCGAGGATCGTCGTTCGTCATGACCGCACGGTACGACACGATCGGATGGTCGACGCGCCACCATCGTGATACAGTGAGCGAGTCGGTGATGTTCTGATAGATTTGGATAGATTTTGAGCGGCTCGACGTCCCGTGATCCGGACTGGATGGGCCTGTCCGAAGCCAGTCGCCTGCTCGGCGTTTCCCCGGCCACGCTCCGGCGCTGGAGCAACGCCGGCCGTCTGCGAGTTTTCACGACCCCAGGTGGTCATCGACGGTTCTCGCGGAGTGCGCTCGAGCGCCTGCTGCCTGCAGATCGTACCCGTCGCCCGACGCTCGGTAGTGCCGGTTTGACGCCGACCCAGATCGCGAGAACATATCGGAGAGCGAGTCGTGACGCCGCGCCGGAGTTGCCCTGGGTTCTCACTCTGACCGACGACCAGCGCATGCTCTTCCGCGAGCGCGGCCAACTCCTGGCCGCCGGGCTCCTGCAGCATCTCGATGCGCCCGAGCCCGAGTCGGCGAGCCACCATCTGAAGGAGGCGGCGGTCAGTGCCGCTGAGTACGGCCGCGTTGCCGCGTCGCTCGGTCTCTCCCTCAGTCAGACCGTGGAGGGGTTCCTCCGCTTCCGCATGCCGTTCCACCAGGAGCTCGCCGTTGCAGCTCGCCGGCGTGGCTTCGATACCGCCGAGACGACGGGCCTGCTCGAGGCCGCCGAGCGAGCGATGGACCACCTCCTGATCGCCACGATGACCGGCCACGGCGTGGCATCGGTTCAGCGGTCCGGCGCGACCCGTCGTGAACAGATGCCCGTGCCGACCCTGGACGGGGACCCGCAGTCGTGACTCCTTCCGGGCCCGAGGCACTCCTCGCGCTCGTCACCCACGCCCGCCACGTTCCCACAGGGGAACGAGAGCGGTTCGCAGAGCGCCTCCGTGACCAGCCCGCAGGCCAGCCTCTGGTTCTCGAGACCTGCCATCGGGTCGAGGCGTATGTCGTGCGAGCCGTTGGCGACACAACGTTCGCCGAATTGCTTCCTATGGGCGGCAGCGTCCTCGTCGGCGAGACCGCGATCCGCCATGCGATCTCGGTGGCTGTCGGCCGCGACTCGGTGGTCATCGGGGAAGATCAGATCCTCCATCAGTTGCGAGAGACGGTCGACCGCGCGCGCGGACAGGGTCGCCTCGATCCGATCCTCGAGCGGCTCTTCGCAGTGGGACTTCGGGCGGGACGTCGCGCTCGGTCGTGGCGCGCTGGGACGGGGCGTTCGCTCGCCGACGTAGCGCTATCGGTGGTCGAACGACAGACAGGGCCGGTCGGCGACCGCGAGATCCTCGTCGTCGGGGCGGGCAAGATGGGCCGGCTCGCTATTCGCGCCGCGGCGGCGGCCGGGGCGTCGGTCTCTGTCGCAAACCGATCTCCTGCGCGGTTGATCGCGATCGCGGCGGAAACCGGCGCGAGGATCGAGGAATTCGATCCCGGTCCAGCGCTCGACCGGTTCGCGGCGGTCATCGTCGCCCTCGGTGGCCCGTGGACGATCGGCCAAGAGACGATCGACTCGCTCGCCGCGGGCTCCACGATCGTGGTCGATCTGTCCGTGCCCGCCGCGGTACCGCTGACGTTGGCGGAGCGTTTGCGCTCGCGGTTCATCTCAGCAGATGCCCTCGCCCTCGCCGAGGCCGACCCGGTGTCAGTCGACGATCGGTCATTCGCGCGCCTGGATGAGCTCATCGATGGCGCGACTGCAGAGTTCGGTGCCTGGCTCGACGTTCGTGAGGGCCGCGCCACGGCCGCCGCGCTCGCCGCGCGGGCGGATCGCGAGCGGCAGGCGGAGCTCGACCAGCTATGGCGGCAGCTGCCAGACCTCGATGCCGACGCCCGAGACGCAATCGAGCGGATGAGCGGGCACCTCGCCCGACGCCTCCTGCGAGAGCCGCTGGAGCGGCTGGGCCGGGACCGCGACGGCCGTCACGAACGGGCCGCCCGCGAGCTGTTCGGCCTGTGAACGCGATGGAGATCAGGATCGGGTCGCGCGGCAGTGCACTGGCACTCGCCCAGGCGAGGCTGGTTCAGGAGGCGCTCGAGCGCGAGGGCCGGCTGAGTCGGATCGTCACGATCGAGACCGAGGGAGACCGATGGGCGCCGGACACGGCCTGGGGCGAGGGAGCATTCGTGGCGGCGATCGAGCGTGCGTTGCTCGATGGACGTGTCGACGCCGCAGTCCACAGCGCCAAGGACGTGCCGACGGACGAAGACCCAAGGCTACGGATCACCGCCTACCTCCCCCGGGCGGACCCCCGCGACGCGCTCATCGTCCGGGTCGAGGCGCGAGAGCGTCGACTCGACGACTTGCCGCCGGGTTCGCGGGTCGGCACCGACAGCCCGCGGCGGACCGGCTTCCTGCTCGCCCGGCGACCGGACCTCGCCGTTCATCCACTCCACGGCAATGTCGACACCCGACTCCGCCGGCTCGACGCCGGGGAGACCGACGCCCTGGTCCTCGCGTGCGCGGGGCTGGATCGCATCGGGCTCGGGGACCGGATCGTTCAGCGTCTCGAGCCCGACGTCGTGCCACCCGCGCCGGGTCAGGGTGCGATCGCCGTGCAGGTCCGGGGCGACGACGCTCGGATGATCACCCTGGGCGTCGCGATCGACGATCGTTCCACGCGCTTGACCGTTGAAGCGGAACGCGCGTTCCTCATCGCGTCCGGTGGAGGATGCCGTGCCCCCATCGGAGCTCTGGCGACCATCGACGGCGACGAACTCGACCTCCTCGGCGGATACGCCAAGCCAGACGGCTCGGATACCGCCCTCGCCCGCCGTCGCGGTCCGCTCACCACGGGCGCCGATCTAGCTCGCGACCTCGCGACGGCACTCGACTCGCGTGCACGGATTCGAACCGTGGTCACGCGCATCGAGCCCGCGGCAGCGCATGCGGTGGCTCGCCGTGTCCTCGTTACCCGAGCCGCCGAGCAGGCCGACGACCTTATATCGGCGCTGCGTGACGCCGGCCTCGATCCCGTCCCGGTTCCGACGATCGCCATCGAATTCGAACCGCCGCGTGGTGACCTCGATAGTGCCGCGCGATCCCTGCACACCTACGACTGGGTGGTCATCACAAGCTCGAACGGCGCGCGGGCGATCCTCGGGGCCGCCGAGCGGGTCTTCGCGCCGCTTGAGACGCCACACTGGGCGGCCATCGGGTCAGCGACGCGCAGCGTCCTCGAACAGGAGGGCATCGAGGTCCGGTTCAAGCCGACCCTGAGCAGCGGCATCGCGATGGCTGCACAGCTCCCGGTCCAGCCTGGAGATCGGGTTCTTGTCATCCGCGGCGATCTCGCCGACGTGGAGCTCGCGCTTGCTCTCCGCGCTCGTGGGTCCGAGGTGGACGACGTGGTGGCGTATCGGACCCGCGAGGCGCCCGAGAAGTCGCGGGAGCTGCTCCGTCGGGCCTTCGCCGACGGGCCGATCGATGCTCTCACGTTCACAAGCGGTTCGACGGTCAGAGGACTTGTCGCGCTCGGGCACGGCGAATCCATCGATGTGCGCCAGATCCCCTGCGTCTGTATCGGTCCCGAAACAGCAAACGAGGCCCGCGCAGCCGGGTTCCGGATCCTCGCCGTCGCTCCCACCCCCGATTCGGCATCGCTCGCTGCGGCCACCACCCGGATCCTCGTTTTCCAGCCCCAGGAGATCCCATGACGCTCGACCTTGAAACACCGCCCTCGCCCGCCCCGACCGCGTCCAGGGTGTCGCTGCCGGTCCGCCCTCGTCGGCTGCGGCGCACGCCCGCCCTGCGGGCACTCGTCCGCGAGACCCGTCTGCATCCATCGATGCTGATCGCGCCGATGTTCGTGCGCGCAGGGTCCGGGGTTCGCGAGCCGATCGGCTCGATGCCCGGCCAGGCGCGGCTGTCGCCCGACCTCGCCGCCGTGGAGGCCTCGCGCCTGGCGGAGCTGGGGGTGGGCGGCGTTATCCTGTTCGGCCTACCCGAATCCAAGGACACCCTCGGATCCGGGGCATCGGACGAGGACGGGATCGTCCAGGACGCCTTCCGCCGCATCCGGGCGCTCGAGCTGCCGCTCGTGACGATCGCCGACACGTGCCTGTGCGAGTACACGGATCACGGCCACTGTGGGCCGCTGGCCGCCGACGGGAGCGTCGACAACGATGCCGCCCTCACGCGACTCGCCGAGACCGCCGTCAGCCAGGCGCAGGCGGGGGCCGACATCGTCGCGCCAAGTGCGATGATCGACGGCCAGGTGGCGGCGATCCGAACCGCGCTGGACGAGGCCGGCCTCGAGCAGACGGCGATCATGGCCTACGCCGCAAAGCACGCCTCGGCCTTTTATGGGCCGTTTCGCGATGCGGCAGACAGTGCGCCCACGTTCGGCGACCGGCGCTCGTACCAGATGGATCCCGCCAACGGCCGTGAGGCGCTGCGCGAGATGGCGCTCGATGTCGCCGAGGGCGCCGACATTCTGCTCATCAAGCCGGCCCTGCCCGGGCTCGACCTTCTCGCCGCGGCACGGGCGCGTTTCGACCTGCCGATCGCCGCGTACCAAGTGTCCGGCGAGTTCGCGATGGTCATGGCCGCTGCCGAGCGCGGCTGGCTCGACGGGCCGCGCGCGATGACCGAGGCTGTCACCGCGATCGTCCGGGCCGGTGCCGGGATCGTCATCACGTACGCCGCAGCGGACCTCGCGACCTGGCTTCGGGACGAACGATGAGTGCCGACGCGCAGGTCTACATCCAGGCACTCGGGCTCGGGCTCGATGCGGCGTGGCGGAGACTGACGGACGTCGACCGACACGAGGACGGGCGCGAGTTCGCGGCGGCTTATGCGCTGACCGAGGTCGAGGGGATCCGGACGATCAGCTATTCGTCGATCGGCCTGGAGGCCGGCGTCGACCTGCTGCTCTGGCGCATGGCGCCCAGCGTCGACGCGCTGGAGTCGTCGGCCGCGGCCATCCTGGGGGCGGGCCTCGGGCGCTGGCTGACAGTGAGCCACTCGTTCATCGGCCGGATCGGTCCGTCGCAATACGTCCGCAAGCCCACTGAGCAGGAGCAATCGCTGTTCGCCGGCGAGCGCTCTCGCTATCTCGTCGTGTATCCGTTCACCAAGTCGACCGACTGGTACCTCCTGTCGAAGGAGGCGCGGCAGGGCGTGATGAACGAGCACATGCGGGTCGGCCACGAGTACCCGACGATCCGCCAGGCGCTCGCCTACTCCTTCGGACTCGACTCGCAGGAGTTCGTCGTCGCGTACGAGATGGACGATCTCGTCGCATTCGGTGACCTGGTCCGGGCGCTCCGTTCGACCGAGAGCCGACGGTCTACGGTCAGCGATACCCCGATCCTCCTCGGGATCCATCGCCCGCTCGACGAGATCCTCGCCCTGCTGGGGGCCGCATGACCGCGAGCGCGTGGGCCGGACCCCGGACGGCGGCCCTCGTCGAGCGCGCCGAAGGCCTCTTTCCGGGAGGTGTCAACAGCCCCGTCCGTGCCTTCCGTTCGGTCGGCCGTCCGCCACTGATCCTCGAGCGTGGCGCGGGGCCGCACGTCTGGGATGCCGACGGTCGGCGCTACATCGACTACATCGGAGCCTGGGGTCCCGCGATCCTGGGCCACGCCCATCCGACGGTCATCGCCGCGATCACGAGCGCCGCCGGCAACGGCCTGGCCCTGGGTGCGACCCATCCCCTCGAGGTCGAGCTGGGTGGGGCGATCCGTGACGCCATGCCGTCGATCGAGCGCCTCCGGTTCACCTCGTCGGGTACCGAAGCGGTGATGAGCGCCATGCGGCTGGCGCGCGCGGCCACCGGTCGGGATCTCATCGTCAAGTTCGCGGGCGCGTATCACGGGCATGCGGACGGCCTCCTCGTCGAGGCCGGCTCCGGCGTGGCGACCCAGGCCATCGCGGGCAGCGCCGGGGTTCCCGACACGGTCGCCGCGCTGACGATCGTGCTGCCGTACAACGACCTCTCGTCGGTCACCCTCGCCTTCGCGGCCCATCCCGGCCTGATCGCCGCGGTGATCGTCGAGCCGGTCGCGGCCAACACCGGGATCATCGCACCCACGCCGGGGTTCCTCGAGCATCTTCGCGAGGCGACCCACGCCGACGGCGCCCTGCTCATCTTCGACGAGGTGATCACAGGTTTCCGGATCGGTCGCGGCGGCGCTCAGGCACGCTACGGAATCAAGCCGGACCTCACCACCCTCGGCAAGATCATCGGCGGCGGGATGCCGATCGGGGCGTACGGCGGCCGGGCGGATGTCCTGGAGCTCGTCTCGCCGGCCGGTCCGATGTACCAGGCCGGCACGCTGTCGGGTCACCCGCTGTCCATGGCTGCCGGCATCGCTACCCTCGCCGAGCTGACCGAGGAGCGCTACATCCGCCTCGAGCAGGCAGCCTCGAGTCTGGCAGCCGGGCTCGCCGACGGCGCGTCCGAGGCCGGGAGCCCGGTGTCTGTCGTGCGGGTCGGACCACTGCTGACGGTGTTCTTCCGACCGACTGTACCGTTCGACGCCGCCGACGCGCTCGGCGCCGACCGGGTGGCGTATGCCCGGTTCTTCGGCTCGATGCTCGATCAGGGCGTTCTTCTGCCGCCGTCGCAGTTCGAGGCCTGGTTCCCGTCGATGGCCCACGGACCCGCGGAGATCGCGGCCACGATCGCGGCCGCCCGGATCGCATTCAAGGAGGCAACCGCGTGAACGATCGCTTCCTCCGCGCCTGTCGGCTCGAGCCGGTCGACGCGACACCCATCTGGTTCATGCGCCAGGCGGGTCGTTCGTTCGCGGCCTATCGCAAGCTCCGTGAGCGCTACGGCATCCTCGAGCTTGCCAAGACGCCCGACCTCTGCGCCGAGATCACCCTCATGCCGGTCGACGAGCTCGGCGTCGACGCGGCGGTTCTCTTTGCCGACATCATGCTGCCGCTCGAGCCGATGGGCGTCGCGCTGCGGATCGAGCCTGAGGTCGGGCCGATCATCGAGCGACCGATCCGCTCCCCGGCGGACGTCGCCGCGCTCCGAGCGTTCGACCCCGCCCAGGTCTCGTTCACCCTCGACGCGATTCGGTTGATCCGACGGGAGTTGGACGGCCGGGCGGGCGTGATCGGCTTCTCCGGCGCCCCGTTCACCCTCGCTTGCTACCTGATCGAGGGCGGCCCGTCGCGTGATTTCGCCACGGCCAAGGCCTTCATGTACCGCGAGCCTGTGGCCTGGCACGACCTCATGGAGCGCCTATCCGTCATGGTCATCGGCTACCTCCGGGCGCAGGTCGAGGCCGGCGCCGACGTCGTTCAGCTGTTCGACAGCTGGGTCGGTGGTCTCGGGCCGGCCGATTACCGCGAGTTCGTCCAGCCGCACGTGCGACGGATCTTCGCGGCGCTCGTCGACGTGCCGACGATCCATTTCGGAACCGGCACGTCCGCCCTGATCGAACTGTTGGCGGAGGCCGGCGGCGACGTGATCGGCGTCGATCATCGCATGTCGCTCGCGGACGCCTGGCAGCGTGTCGGACCGGAGCGCGGCATCCAGGGCAACCTTGACTCCACTCGAGTCCTGGCTGGATGGGAAGCGACGCGCGCCGGTGCGGAGGCCGTTCTCGACCAGGCTGCGGGTCGGCCCGGCCATATCTTCAACCTCGGTCATGGTGTGCTGCCCCAGACGGACACCGATCTGCTGCGCCGGCTCGTCGACTTCGTCCACCAGGAGACTGCCCGGACCGCGACCGCCGCCGAGGTGGTCGTGTGACCGCGGAAGAGCGAATCGGCGCTCTCCTCATGACATATGGGTCACCCGACTCGCTGGAACGCGAGGATATCCGGGCCTATCTGGCGCGCGTCCGCGGTGGGCGTGAGCCGGACCCAGAGCTGGTCGACGAATTCACCCGTCGCTACGAAGTCATCGGCGGCTCGCCGCTGATCGAGATCACGCGCGGCCAGGCGGAGGCGCTCCAGGCCCGCTTGGGCTGGCCCGTCGAGGTCGGCATGCGCTTCTCGGAACCGTCGATCGGTGAGGGTCTGGCGGCGCTCGCGAAAACCGGGGTCGCGAGGGTGGTCGCGATCATCCTGTCTCCGCAGTACTCGCCGATGTTGATGAGCGGCTACGGTCGTGCGGTCGAAGACGCGCGAGCGGCAGTTGGCGGGGCCGCCCCAGCGGTGAGTATCGACGGCGCGTGGCATGACGAACCGGCATTCGTGGCTGCACTCGCGGACCGAGTCACCAAGGCGCTTGCGCGACTGCCGTCCAGCGAGCGCGGGGCGGTCATTGTCTTGATGACCGCCCACAGCCTGCCAAGACGTGTGGCCGAGCAGGAGCCGGAGTACCTTGCCCAGCTCCGCGCGACCGCCGACGCCGTGGCCGCGAGGGCCGGGCTGTCGGATCGGGACTGGTCGTTCTGTTGGCAGAGCGCAGGCCACGAGCCCGGTGAATGGATGAAGCCCGACTTCGCCGACCTGATGCCCGAGGTCGCCGCATCAGGCGGGCATTCGATCCTGGTGGTTCCGGTGCAGTTTCTCGCCGACCACCTCGAAATCCTCTACGACGTCGACATCGGCGCCCGCGAACAGGCCGAGCGCTGCGGCCTGTCGTTCCACCGGATCGAATCGCTCGATCGCGATCCGGGCTTGATCGATGCTCTCGCCGCTGTCGCGCAACGCACTGGGCGGCACAAGATTTAGTTCGAAAGTTGCGCAGTCGCGCTGCGTCACCGACGATCGACACCGGTAAGCTCGGTCTCGACCGGCAGATCGGCCGAGACATTCACGCCCCGGATCAGTACCTGGGGCGGTCGAGGTCACTGATCGGGCAGATGCAATCCGAAGCTCGCGACGACGGCTTCGCTTGGGCGACGAGATCGTCGAGCCGACCCGGGATCAGGGACGGCTGATGAAGCAGAAGCAGTACTCGTCGGCCTCGCCGGAGGCCAGGAAGTGCAGTTTGTCGACCATGTGGTTGTGCCCACCAACGAACGGTCGGTACACCCCAGTCGCCTCCAGGATCGTCAATTCGAAGGTGCCTTCCAGGATCTGCCCACCAGCACCGTCGCTTCGGACGTCGTAATCACTTCCGGTAAAGCGCATCGCGAACGAGCCGCCGGGGACGTGGTAAGCACACAGATCCCCTTCGAACTGGACGTAGAATCTGCCGACCGCCTTGTTCCTGTTCTGGTTGCCCGGAGTTCCGCTTACGGGATAGATCGACGTCGTCGAGTACGAGCCATCATCAAGGTCCACTGAGGTCAGACCGAGGTTGGGCCCTTTGACCACGGGCTGATACAGGCCCTTCAGCAGGATGACGAACGAAGCGTTGGGCACCGCCGCCTTTGCCATCAGCTGCGCAGGGAACAACAGCAGGCCGCCCAGTCCGGCAAGCCCTCCGCCGATCACGGCTCTCCGACTGATCACCGGTCGGTTGTCCATCGTGGACCACTGCCCGTTCGCATGATCCATTGCGTCGGCCGGCGTAAGGCCGGGCACGTCAAGGTGGTGACGCTCTTGTTCCACGGCGATGACCTCCGCATTCCCACACGCGCAGAACGATGCGCGGTGGTCGGCGCGTCGACCGGGACTGGCGGCAGGCGCCTCCCCTGGACGAGAGGCCGAGCTTCGCGCACGAGCCTCGGCGTGAGAACCGTCGTGCGAGCCGCAGCCCGGGCCTTTCAGGTCCAGGCGGTCACACTGCGCTTGTCGCTCCGCGGAGTCAATACGCCCAGACTCATCGAAGCCCACCGGTGCGGTCGACGGCAGGGGAGCGGACTCCACGTCGACACCGCTCAGGCCGGCGTGTCGGCCTCGATGGCTGCCAGTCTCGCCCGCGTGGCATTCCAGCGCTCCAGCTCACCCTGGAGCGCCTGTTCGACGCCGAAACGGCACGACTCGAGGGCCGCAACGCCCTCGCCGACTTCCTCGACGCCGCGCGTTCCTCTGGCCTCGAGGCGGGTGCGTGGTACCCAACAAAGGCCGGGGCCGACGGACTGGCGGACGCAGTGCGGCGGTTCGGTGGGGCGATCGTGGTACTCCCGTCGGATGCCGCGAAGCCGGGCCTCGCCGAGCGGCTCCGCGGGATGGCACTCGACTCCCTCCGATCCACCGTCGTGATCCCCGTGGTCGTGGCCAACCCGGCCTGAGGGCTCCGCCGGGGCGGCGGAAGCGCTGGTCGCCAAGAACCTCAACCTGGAACGGACGACGATCACGCATGCCGGGGACCTCCCCCAGATCGAGCGACCGGACGAGACCGCGGACGCGATCGATCGATTGTTCGCGTAGTTCCATACTCGCGTCATGCGGATCCTCGTCGTCGGCGCTAGCGGCTATATCGGCGGTCGGCTCGTCCCACGGCTAGCAGCGCAGGGACACGAGCTCATCCTGATGAGCCGCTCCGCGGGGGCCCTCGAGGCGCGATTCCCGCAGGCGACGGTCGTCGTCGCCGACCTGCTCGACCCATCGACGCTGCCGGTCGCGCTCGAGAGGGTCGAGGTGGCCTACTACCTGGCCCACTCGATGGCGGCGGGTGAACGGGGGTTCGCCGACCGGGACCGGCAGGCAGCCCGCAACTTCGGCCGGGCGGCGAGGCGTGCCGGCGTGCCACGGATCGTGTATCTCGGCGGCCTGGGCGACGATTCCGCCGACCTGTCTCACCACCTGGCCAGCCGCCACGAGACGGGGGCTCTCCTTGCCGCAGATGGCGTGCCGGTCACCGAGTTCCGGGCGGCGGTGATCATCGGCTCCGGCAGCGCGTCGTTCGAGATCCTGCGCCACCTGACCGAGCGCCTGCCGATCATGATCACGCCCCGATGGGTGGGGACCTGTTGCCAGCCGATCGCGATCGCCGATGTGCTCGACTACCTTGCCGGCGCGCTCGACCACCCGGAGGTCACAGGCGTCGTCGAGGTTGGCGGCCCCGACATCCTCTCGTATGGCGACATGATGCGGACGTACGCCCGCCTCCGCGGCCTCCGCCGCCTCATGATCCCGGTCCCCGTGCTGACACCGCGCCTCTCATCGTACTGGGTCAATCTGATCTCGCCGGTGCCGTCAGAGATCGCCCGGCCGCTGATCGAGGGCCTTCGCAACGAGGTCGTCGTGCGTGATCCGGGTCCGGCCGCCGCCTTTGGCTTCCACCCGCTTTCCTACGTCGAGGCGCTCGGAGAGGCACTCGACCGCCGCGCCGTCGAGTCGACATGGTTCGACGCGCGCGCTGGCTCGGGCCGGGCCAGCCTGTCCTCCGTCACCTCCCGCGAGGGGATGATCGTCGAGCGTCGGCGGCGTGTCGTCGCCGCGCCGCCGGAGCGCGTGTTCGCAGAGATAGAGCGTCTCGGCGGCGAGGCTGGCTGGCCGTATGCGAACGTTCTCTGGAGGATCAGGGGACTCGTGGATCGCCTCGTCGGCGGCGTCGGCATGCGCCTTGGGCGCCGCGACCGCGACCATCTCCGGGTCGGCGACGCGCTCGACTTCTGGCGGGTGGAGGAGGTCCGCCGGCCGACTCTGCTCCGCCTGCGGGCGGAGATGAAGGTCCCCGGCCGAGCATGGCTCCAGTACGAGGTGACCGAGATCGAGGGCGGCAGCCGTCTCGTCCAGACGGCGTTCTTCGAGCCCAAGGGGCTGCCTGGCCTCGCCTATTGGTACTCGCTGTACCCGGTCCACGGTCTGATCTTCCGCGGCACGGTCCGCGTCCTGGCGCAGCGGGTCGTCCGCCGGGGGGTCGACGGCCGGGCGACCTAGGCTCCGGGGCTGTGTGCCTGGCTCGCCGCGCGGTACGCGTTGAGCGCACGCGCCCGTGCCTCCCGGTGGTCCACGATCGGGACGACGTAGGCTCCGGGCGGGGGTGTGTGGACCGCCGCGCCTTCGAGCGCTGCCAGCTCGGGAAGCCAGCGACGCACATACGCGCCGTCCGGGTCGTGGCGGACCCCCTGGAGCGTCGGGTTGAAGATACGGAACCACGGTTGCGCATCCGTCCCCGTCGACGCCGCCCATTGCCAGCCACCGTTGTTGCTAGCTGGATCGCCGTCGATGAGATGCTCCATGAAGTAGCGCTCGCCCACCCGCCAGTCGACACCGAGATGCTTGGTGAGGAACGATGCGGCGATCATGCGCGCCCGGTTGTGCATCCAGCCGGACGTGGTGAGCTGGCGCATCGCCGCGTCGACGACCGGGAACCCCGTCCGCCCGCTGCGCCAGGCGTCGATCATGCGGGGATCGTCTTCCCAGGCCACCCGCTCGAGGGAGGGACGCCAGGACGCTCGCGCGGCGCGCGGTTCGTGCCAGAGGAGGTGGGCGTAGAAGTCGCGCCACGCAAGCTCGTCGCGGAAGCGTCGTGGACCATCGCCCGGCCCGACCGTGCGGGCCGCCACCTCGGATGGCGAGAGCAACCCCCATCGCAGGTCCTGGCCGAGGCGGGACGTCCCATCGAGATCCAGCCTGTCGCGGTTCGTCGCGTATCGCCCGAGCGCCGTCGAGGCGGCCCAACGGGCGAGGCGCTCCCGAGCGGCGCCCTCGCCGGGGACCGGCAGCAACGCGATCTCGGCGCTCGGCGTCACCGGATCCAGGATGTCCTCGATCCTGCCACCGTGGACTCCGCCGACGCCCGCGATGGCGTCGGGGGCGGGCAGGACGTCGCGTTCGATGTGCGCCAGCCAGGATCGCCGGAACGGCCCGAACACGCGGAACGGCTTGCCTTCGGCCGTGGCGACATCCTCCGGTTCGTGGATCAACAGACCGGGGAACGTGGCCCATGCGATGCCACGACGACCGAGGGCGGCCGCGACCTGGTCGTCGCGAGCGCGGCCGTACGGCGTGTAGTCGCGACTGGCGACGACGCGCCCTGCACCGACCGCCGCCGCGAAAGCCGGGACGACCTCGGATGGATCGCCGCGCACGACCGCCAGCGGGGCCCCACGGATCTCCAGCGCCGCTGCCAGCGCGGAGACGCTGCGACGCATGAACCACAGGCGATTGGAGGAGCGGAATCGCCCGGTCAGGAGGCGCTCGTCGATCACGAAAAGCGGGGCGACCCGGTCGCCGTCGGCAAGCGCTGCGGCCAGTCCACGGTGGTCGTGGACGCGCAGGTCGCGACGGAACCAGACGACGCTCGTCGTCCGGGTCATTGACCCGCGGACGGAAGGACCGCCCCGCACGATCTGACGCAGGCCGGCGGCTGTCCCGGAATGATCGCGTGTGACACGTCGCGACCTAACCGCCCATGACGGCTGGCTGCGCCAGGGCAAGGGTGGTGCCAGCCACAACGACGCCGATCAGGCCGGCGAAGATCGCGCCGCGGCCCGTCGAGACTGGTCCTTCGGTGCCGCGCACGAGCGAGAAGGCAAGCAAGACGACCAACAGGACCTCGAACGACGTCGCCATCAGGTCCGTGACCGTGGTCGGCTGTACCTGGCCCGGCTCAGGCCCGAACGGGAGCCCGAAGAGATGCGCCCACCCCCAGGTCATCACCGTGGCCGTGTTCACGACGAGTGCTCCGACCGCAAGGCGCCGTGTCGGGCGTACGACGTAAGCGAGGGCCCACATGGCCTCGAACCAGCCGACTAGCGAGAAGAAGACCCCGAACAGGACGTATTCCCTGAAGTGTTCGCCGATCACCGCAAAATGAATGGCCGCCCCGCCCAGCGACAGTGTGGCGAGGGCGAACAGGTCGATGCGGGTCGTCTCTCGGGCCCGGGTGCTCATTTCGATCGTCAACATGCCTTTGGTACGGCCGTGCCGCGGCTTCAGATGTCGTCGCGGTCGGCATGAGTCGCTTGGGTCTGCTCAGGTGGGCCACATTGTCACGCGCCTGAAAGGCAAATCGTTCATCCACGACGTGGGGCCGACCCGAATCCATCGGTACGGGATGCAGGGAGCGCCATTCGGTCTGTCCCCCTAGCGTGACCCAAGCTGGAGTACCACATGCGTAAATCACTCGCCCTCGCGGCAGCCACAGGTCTGTTGCTGTTGTCCGCGTTGCCCGCCCTCGCCGCCGAGGGCGACGCTGGCTCAGTCATGATCATGAAGCATGCCTGCACGGAGAAGCCGATCAAGGATCGCGCCGACTTCGATGCCATCGTGGCGTCGGCCAAGGGCGACCAGGTGACTGCCCTCGCCCTCACTGTTCTGGCCTGCCCGACGATCGTTCTCACGGACGACGGCGCCGCCCAGACTGACGGTGTCAAGAATGCCCCGGTCGACTTCGACTTCTCGGTCACGGACAAGAATGGCGACACGCAGACACTTGCTGACGCCAAGTTCATGGCCGCCAAGCTGTGCGAGACCGACATCGATCGCGACGCCAACGGCGATGGCCAGAAGACCGCTGACGTCTGCTTGGAC
>JANMBS010000343.1:0-1932 GCA_031360525.1 Thermomicrobiales bacterium | reverse complement strand
CCGTTTCCGCGCCATCCAGGATCGCCGGACGGCCGTTGACGATGACGTGCTCGATCCCGCCCGGGTAGCGCGCGGGGTCCGCGTAGGTCGCCTGGTCGGTCACGGTCGCCGGATCGAACACGACGAGGTCGGCTGCCAGGCCGTCGACGACGCGCCCGCGATCGGTGATCCCGAAGCGCTCGGCTGGCAGGCCGCTCATCAGGTGGACGGCTCGCTCGAGGCTGACCAGGCTGCGTTCGCGCACGAATGTGCCGAGGACCTGGGCGTAGCACCCGTACCCGCGAGGATGCGGCAACGTCCCGTGGTAGACGCCGTCGCTGGCGACCATGAAGGCCGGGTGGGCCAGGGTCCGGCGCGCCTGGGCATCGAACGCCTCCGGGCTGATGCCGCGCCGGAAGACCAGGATCGCGTCGGGTGATTCCTCGATGATCAGGTCGACGGCCGTCTCGCCCAGGCTCGCGCCCCGCTCGGCCGCGACCTCCCCGATCGACATCCCGATGTAGCGGCCGGTGCGCGTCTCCGAGAAGTACTCGCGTCCGCCGGCGGCATGGCTGACCGCGATCTGCTCCTCGACGATCCTGCCGATCTTGCGCCGGTGGGCCGGGTCATCGCGCAGGCGCTGGACCGTCGCATCGAAGCCACCGAGCTGGTCCTCCGGCGGCAGCCAGACCAGCAGGTGGCTCGAGCCGGCGGGATACAGGTACCAGTCGATCCCGAAGTCGACACCGGCCTTGCGCGCCTCCTCGAGGAGCGGTTCCGTCTCGTCGTCGACGGACTCATGGGATAGACGGATCGGGACGCCGGCACGGCGGCCGATCTCGATCGATTCCCGGTAGGCGGCCGGCTTGCCGATCGCGTTGTAGCGGATGTGCGCCGCGTAGACGCCGCCGTATTCGCCGACCACCTTAGCCAGCTCGACGAGCTCGTCCGTCGAGGCGTTGGCCGCCGGCTGGTAGTCGAGCCCGGTGTTCAGGCCGACCGCGCCGGCCTCCATCCAGTCACGGGTGAGCGCTCGCATCCGGTCCATCTCCGCGGGCGTGGGCGGGCGGTCGTCCCAGCCCATGACCGCAAAGCGGATCGGCTGATGTGGCGCCATCGGCACGACGTTGAGGGGGATGGTGCCTTTGAAGCCGTCGAGGTAGGCGTCGATCGTCGGCCACGCCGGCCGCAGGTCGGGCTGGCCGTAGGCGAAGGCCGTGGCCCGCCACAGCTCGGCGCAGGCCTCCGCCGGCAGCGGCGCCCAGCCGAAGCCATCCGGGGCGGTCAGGTGCGAGGTCACGCCCTGGAGGACCGAGCCCCAGATCTCGCCATTGCCCCGCAGCGCGGTCTCGGAGTGCGGGTGGGCGTCGATGAAGCCCGGGGCGACGACGCGACCCGCCGCCTCGATGGACGTCGCGGCGGTGGCGTCGGGGAGTGCTCCGACCGCCACGATCCGGCCGTCCCGCACGGCGACGTCGGCGGCGACGCCCGGCGACCCGGTGCCGTCGACGACCGTGCCGCCGCGGATGAGGATGTCGGCGTGCACCGTCAGGTCAGGCGGCCGCGGGCCAGGAGCGGGATGACCGTCTCGACCAGGCCATCGCGCAGGCCGATGAACGCGTCGTGTCGGAAGGTCGTCGTGTCGTGATAGTCCGGGATGATCTCGAGCTGCTGCCCGATGGCGATGGGCGGACCGTCTGGCGGACGAAGCCAGACCCCGTGCTCGGCCGACAGGTAGACCAGCTCGAACTCGTCGTGCCCGAGGACGACCGCATGCCACTCCTCCTTGGCCGACAGCGTCTTGAACCCGGCGTCGGTGATGACCCGCTCCGGCGTCGGCCGGCTGCCCACCGTCGTCAGGATCGTCAGGGCATATTCGAAGCCGAGCTCCTCGAGGTGGCAGAGCTCGCCGTAGAACGGGTCCATGAAGCAGGCGCCACCCGCCTGGAGCTC
>JANMBS010000333.1:0-1656 GCA_031360525.1 Thermomicrobiales bacterium | reverse complement strand
GTGCCCCGACCGCCACCCTCAAGCGGGTCCTGTCACGCCAGGCACGGGCGACGGCCAGCGTGGCGAGCGCGATCGGGACCGGGAGCAGGAGCTGGACCTGGATGAGCCCGCACACGCCGAGCAGTCCGCCGGCGACCACCGCCCAGCCGACCCAGCGTCGGTCGCCGTCGGTCGCGCGGAGGAACGCAAGGATCGCGAACGGCAGGATTCCGAAGACTAGGTCGCGCGGGTAGATCGGGTAGGCAACCTGGCCGACGAGGAACATCGAGTTGACCCACAGCCGGTCATTGGCGAGGTCGAGCCCGCCCCCGAACGCGGTCAGAGCCGCCGCCACCAGCGCGACGTCGCCACGGCCTGTCAGCCGCCGGGTGAGCAGGTAGGCCCCGAGCGGGATGACCGGGAGCCAGGCGAGCCCGAGCAGGGCCGTGGCGCTTGGCACGTCGAGCCCTGGGATCGAGGCGAGGCCGGCGAGGATGAGGTGGAAGCCCGGCGGGTAGTAGGCCGGCAACCCGGCATACGGCCCTTCAGGTGGGAACGTACCCAAGAGGATCGTGTGCGTCAGGCCCCAGTGGTACAGAAGGTCGCCGCCGATGAAGAACGGCTGGACGATCCGCCAGCCGTGGACAACGACTACGATTCCGAGGATGCCCAGCAGGATCCAGTGCTCGCGGGGGAGCGCGGCCAGTCGCTGTCGTACACTCCCGAGCGACCCCTCGTCGCGGCGACCGATCGCCTCGTCGGCGGTCACGCGGCCGGGGCGAGGCTTGAGCGACTGACCATGGATCCCATCGCGCTGCTGACCTCCGCCATCCTCGCGACGATGGTATCCGTCCTCCTCTTCGTGCTTCCCGGCATCGCGCTCGGCCCACTCGTGATGCGGACCGCATCGAGCCCGCTGTCGTGGGCCGGTCGGGCGGCGGGCGTCAGTCTACTGGTGGTGCTCATCGAGTGCACCGTGCTGGCCACCCTCGGGCTGCTCTCGGCGGCGTCCGTCGTGGCGGTGACGGTCGTGCTGTCGGGGCTCGGTTTCCTCGTGCGGCGAGCGCGGCCACGCATCCCCGTCGTGACCGCTCGGCGGCGCGCGTGGTTTGCGGCCGCGGCGATCGGCACGACCATCGTGCTCGCGGTCATCGTCATCCCATCCCATCTCGGCGTTCGTCCCGACCTGCTGCCGCGCAGCTCGACGAGCTGGTACTACCTCCACCTCGCCCAGGCGACGGCCGACATCGGTGCGTTCCCCGCCACCGTCGGGGAGTGGGGCGCGCTCCGCCCGTTCCCGACCGACTACCTGCCGGTGACCGCCCACACGGCGGCCGGCCTGCTGTTGCTCCCCGGTGACCAGCTGGTCCGCCTCGAGATCTACCGGTTGCTGATCCTGGGTCTCGGCGTGCTGTTCGCGACGGTCCTGTTCCGCCGCTGGGTCTCGAGTCCGTACGCCCTGGCCGGTGCGATCCTCCTGCTCGGAACGGTCCGGCTCGACCAGAAGTTCGACGGCTATCGGCCGGAGACCGTCGGGTTCGTCCTCGCCCTGTTCGTCCTGTGGGTCGCCGACCGGGCGTTCGTCGAGCGCGATCGACGCCTCGTCGGGTTGTCCGCGGTCGGGGCGGCGGCGGTCTTCCTGAGCCACGCCGAGGTCTTGCTCATCCTCGCCGCGGC
>JANMBS010000272.1:0-3407 GCA_031360525.1 Thermomicrobiales bacterium | reverse complement strand
GGCGATGTACAGGTACCCGGCCTCGATCACCTTGGGCATGTGTCGGTAGAACAGGGTGAGCAGGAGCGTCCGGATGTGGGCGCCGTCCACGTCGGCGTCGGTCATGATGATGATCCGGTGGTAGCGCAGCTTCGCCTTCTCGAAGCTCTCGCCGATACCCGCGCCGAGTGCGATGATCAGCGGCCGCACGTTCTCGCTCGACAGGATCTTGTCCAGACGTGCCTTCTCGACGTTCAGGAGCTTGCCGCGGAGCGGGAGCACGGCCTGGAACCGGCGGTCACGGCCCTGTTTGGCCGAGCCACCGGCCGAATCGCCCTCCACGATGTAGAGCTCGCTCCGCGCAGGGTCCCGTTCCTGGCAGTCCGCGAGCTTGCCCGGCAGTGACATCCCATCGAGGGCGCCCTTGCGGATGACGAGGTCGCGGGCCTTTCGTGCCGCCTCGCGCGCCCGCGCGGCGGTCAGGCATTTCTCGATGATCCGCCGGCCGTCTGCCGGGTTCTCGTCCAAGTACTGGCCGAGGCTGTCCGCCACGGATGTCTGGACCTGGCCCTTGACCTCGGCGTTGCCGAGCTTGGCCTTGGTCTGACCCTCGAACTGCGGATCCGTCAGCTTGACGCTGATGACCGCGGTCAGGCCTTCGCGGACATCATCGCCGGACAGGTTGGCGTCGGCATCGCGGAGCACTGCGGCCCGTCGAGCCCAGTCGTTGAGCGAACTGGTCAGGGCGGCCCGGAAGCCTGTGATGTGCGTTCCGCCATCGACCGTGTTGATGTTGTTGGCGAAGGCCAGGACGTTCTCGGTGTATGAGTCGTTGTACTGGAGTGCCACCTCGACGGCCGTGCCGCCCTCCTTGCGCTCGACATAGATCGGACGGGTGTGGAGGACTTCCTTGTTCCGATTGAGGTGTCGGACGAACGACTGGAGGCCACCTTCGAAGTAGAACGAGCGCTCGCGATCGATCCGTTCATCGGTCAGGGTGATCCACACGCGCTTGTTGAGATAGGCAGATTCGCGAAGGCGCTGGCTGATCAGGTCGAACGAATATTCGGTGGTCTCGAACATCTCGGTGTCGGCGATGAAGCTCGTGGTCGTGCCACGACGCGTCCCTTGCGGACCCATCTTCTTGACTGCGGTCTTTGGCTTGCCGCGTTCGTACTCCTGTGCCCAGACGAACCCATCGCGAGCGGATTCGACGCGCATCCACGACGACAGCGCGTTGACGACGCTGACCCCCACGCCGTGCAGACCGCCAGACACCTTGTAGCCACCGCCGCCGAACTTCCCGCCGGCGTGAAGGACGGTGTGGACGACCTCGAGAGCGTCCTTGCCGGTCGAGTGCTTGCCCACAGGCACGCCGCGACCGTCGTCCTCGACCGTCACCATGCTGTCGGCGTTGATCGTGACCCGGATGATCTTGGCTTGACCGGCCATCGCCTCGTCGATCGAGTTGTCGACGACCTCCCAGACGAGGTGATGGAGGCCGCGCGCATCGGTCGAGCCGATGTACATGCCCGGGCGCTTACGCACGGCCTCGAGGCCCTCGAGGACCTGGATGCTGGCAGCGTCGTAGTCGGACGCGCTGCGGGCCCGCTTGCCGCGGCCATTGGCGGGAACGGGGGCCTTGGCGCCGCTCGGGGCCGGGGCCGGGGCCTTCGGGCCGACCGCCGCCTTCGGGCCGACCACCGCCTTCCGGCCGACGGCGGGTGGGGCCTTCGGGTCGCCTGCGGGTGGCGCCTTCGGGACGACCGCGGGCTTCGCCGCAGACGGACGGGTGGCTTCGGTCACGCTGGTCCTCCGGTGAGGCGCTCGTAGAGTCGCCCGAGTTCCTCGTCGCTGTAGTACTCGATCACGATCCGGCCTCCGCGGCGGGAGCGGGCGAGGCTGACCTTCGTCCCAAGCGCGCGACGCAGGTCCTCCTCGACGCGCTCCAGATCGGGATCCGCCGAGTGCGGCGGGGGACTGGCGGGCTGCGGCTTGGGTTCACGCAATCGTCGGACCAGTTCCTCCGTCTGACGAACTGACAGCTCCTGGCCGATGACCGAGTCGAGGACACGGTCCTGGAGCCCGGTGCCGAGACCGCCGATGGCGCGACCGTGGCCCTCGGATAGCCGCCCGTCGGCGACCGCCGCCTGGATGCCCGGCGCAAGGTCCAGCAGCCGCAGCGTGTTCGCGACCGTCGAGCGGGCTCGTCCGACGCGCGTCGCCAGTGCATCCTGGGTGAACCCGAACTCGTCGATCAACTGGCGGTATGCGTCGGCGGTCTCGATCGGGTCGAGGTCCTCGCGCTGGAGATTCTCCACCAGGGCGAGCTCAAGCTGATCTCGATCCGCGAGCTGGCGAACGAGGGCGGGGATCCGCTCGAGGCCGGCCGCCTGCGCGGCACGAAGACGTCGCTCCCCGGCGACGAGTTGGTAGCCGTCGATCGTTTCGGTGACGAGGATGGGCTGGAGGACGCCGTGCTCCGCGATGCTTGCCGTGAGCGTGGCGAGACTGTCCGGATCGAAGCGCTTCCGCGGCTGATGCGGGTTCGGCTTGATCCGGGCCGTGGGGATCTCGAGCGTCCCGGGCTGGCCGGCGCTGCGCTGCGGGATCAGCGAAGCCAGGCCGCGTCCGAGCCCCTGCGCGCGCTCGGGCTTGACGGTCATGACGTCATCACAGCGCCCGCCGACTCCGACTGGCTCGCGTCATCACGCGGGTCACGCGCACGAAGTTCGGTCGCGAGCGCCGCATAGGCCAGAGCGCCGGTCGAGTCGGGAGCGTAGCGCGAGATCGGCTGCCCGTGACTCGGTGCCTCGGACAGGCGGACGTTTCGCGGGATCACCGTCTTGAAAACGTGGTCACCGAGATGCCGGCGGACCTCGCCCGCGACATCGGCCGACAGCTTCGTTCGTCCGTCGAACATCGTGAGGACGACCCCTTTGATGTCGAGGTCTGGGTTCAGGTGGTCGCGGATGAGGTCGAGAGTCGCCAGCAGTTGGGTCAATCCTTCCAGGGCGTAGTACTCGCATTGCAGCGGGATGAGAACGGAATCGGCCGCGGTCAGCGCGTTGACCGTCAGTAAGCCGAGCGATGGCGGGCAATCGATGAGGATGTAGTCATAGTCGTCGACGACCTCGTCCAAAAGCCGGGCGAGGCGGCGTTCGCGCCCTTCGATCGGGGCGAGCTCGACTTCGGCGCCCGCCAACGCGATGGCCGACGGGACGACGTCGAGGCCCTCAACGGGGCCTGGGACGGTCAGGTCACGGATGCTCGCCCCGTCGACGACCGCGTCGTAGATCGATCGTTCGATCGAATTGCGGTCAAGACCGAGGCCGCTCGTGGCGTTTCCCTGGGGGTCCAGGTCGACGATGAGGACTCGCTCGCCGAAGAGGGCGAGATAACTCCCGACATTCACGACCGTCGTGGTC
>JANMBS010000258.1:0-1878 GCA_031360525.1 Thermomicrobiales bacterium | reverse complement strand
CCCGATGAACGTGAGGGCCAGCAGCGTCCCACCGACCGGGTCGAAGTGGGCGATCGGGTTGAGGGTCAGGCGCCCGAACAGCTTCGCCGTGCCGTCCCCCAGCCGATATGCCGCGAGCGCGTGGCTGAATTCGTGGACCGGGAGGCCGACGAGCAGCATGATCGCGACGACGATCGCGGCGGGAAGGATTCGTTCGAGGTCCAATCGGCACCTGGCTACGGGGGATCCCGCCTATCGTAGCGGCCCGGCGGTCCCGAGTCCGACCGGGTTCAGAGGCGAGCGAGCAGGTCCGCCTTCTTCGCTTCGTATTCCTCGGGTGTGATCGCACCGCGATCCCGCAGGTCTGCCAGGCTTGCCAGGGTTCGGGTGACCTCGTCCGGATCGACCCGCGGGGCCTGCGCCGAGGCCGGGGCTGCGGCAGCGCCCGGGGTGGCGGTGGCCGCCGGACCGCCCGGATTCGTCGCTGCGGCAGGGGCCGGGGCGACCGCGGCGTCGCGGATCGGCGGGCTCGGCTGCCAGCCGGCGCGCTCCATGTCGACCTCGAATTCGTGCTTGGCGTCGAGCATGGCCTTCTTGAACACGATCGGCTTGCGGAGCATGTGCATCTTGTCGATGCCGCTCTCGGAGGCGGTCAGGACCGTCAGGTCGCCGAAGTCGAACATCCGGCCGAAGATCGATTGGCTGAGGACCGCGTCGTTGATCTTCTCGAGCGAGCTGTCGGTCGAGTTCCGGTTGAGGACACCCTCGACCTGGATCACCCGCCGGTTGGTCAGGACGTACTCCTGGTTGACGTAGCGGAGCGCGGTCCAGAGCGCGACGGCCAGGCCGCCGAAGAACAGGACCGCGGTGATCAGGCCAAGCAGCGTCGCGAAGGTTGCGCTCGCACCGTCCGTGCCGAGGCCGCTGCGGACCCAGAACAGGACAGCGGCGAGGATCAGGGCCAGGATCGTGTAGCGCGCGCCCCAGATGAAGACGAACGGGTGCTGCTTGTTGCGGTACGTGATCCGTTCCCCCGTCGACAGCAACCCATCGGCGTAGCTCATTCGGTTCGTGCCTCCCTCTCAGGCCCGCGGGTGGGCCCGGCTGTAGACGTCCCGGATCCGCTCACCGGTGAGATGCGTGTACAGCTGCGTGGTTGAGATACTCGCATGCCCGAGCAACTCCTGGACGATGCGCAGGTCAGCACCGCCCTCGAGGAGGTGGGTCGCGAACGAGTGGCGCAACGTATGCGGGCTCACCCGATCGGCGAGACCGGCTCGCGAGGCCGCGCGCTTGACCGCCGCCCAGGCCTGCTGACGGGCGAGCCGGCCGCCGCGATCGCCGAGGAAGAGTGGCCCGCCACGAAGCGGGGCAACGTGACCGAGCGCGAGGAGCGCGACTCGCGGGCCGCCGATCCAGCGCCCGAGCCAGTCCAGCGCGACCTCGCCAACCGGCACGAGCCGTTCCTTGTCGCCCTTGCCGATGACACGGACAAACGCGCCGTCGACCGACAGGTCCTCGCGGTCCAGCCCGATCGCCTCGCTGATGCGCAGGCCCGCGGCGTACAGGAGCTCGAGGAGGGCGCGGTCGCGCAGGGCGTGGCTCGGTGCGGTCCCGGGGGACGCGTGAAACGCGGCGGCCTCGTCGGTCTCGTCGCCGCCGGCGGCGTCGAGCAGCTGATCGATCTCGTCGACGGTCAGCGTCGCGGGCAGGAGACGCGACGGCCGCGGCAGGTCCAGGTGCGCGGCCACGTCGACGCTGATCAATCCCTCACCGTAGGCGTACCGGTAGAAGCCCTTGAGCGCCGCCGCCCGACGTCGGAGGCTGCTCGGCGCGAGGCCCGGGTCACCGCGGCGGCCACGTCTGGTCCGCGCGGCGAGGTAGCCGACCGCCGGGTCG
>JANMBS010000014.1:0-2293 GCA_031360525.1 Thermomicrobiales bacterium | reverse complement strand
GACCGCTTCGACGCGCTCATGAACTACCCACTGGGTGAGGCAGTCCTCGGCTTCGCCGGCGTCACCAACCTCGACATGGCCATCGTCAGCACACATCACGAATACCGCCTCTGGGTCCGGCCGCTCGACGGACCGGCGTTCGCGGCACGGGTGATGGAGCTGAACCACGTGTACGACCCCGATGTGGTCGCGGTCCAGCTCCATGACCCGGGCGGCGAACGCCGGTCCGTCCAGCGGCCGGACCCAGAGGCGGTATTCGTGATGCGTGCTGACGATCGCCATGTCGAGGTTGGTGACGCCGGCGAAGCCGAGGATGGCCTCCCCCAGCGGGTAGTTCATCAGGGCGTCGAAGCGGTCGCCGCGCAGCCACTCGGGCGCGATCCGCCAGATCTCCCCGACCAGGTAGGCATCCGGACGGACAGCCCGGCAGCGCCGCCGGAACTCCTGCCAGAAGGGTTCGTCGTCGATCTCGGCGGGGACGTCGAGCCGCCAGCCGTCGATCCCGAAGCGCAGCCAGTATTCCGCGACCGTCATGAGGTACTCGCGGACCTCGGGGTTGTCCGTGTTGAGCTTGGGCAGTGCCGGCAGGCCCCACCAGGCCTTGTAGCCGAGTTCGGTCGGAGGCGTCCCGAGCGGCGGGTAGGCGAGCAGGGGCCGCCCGGCGTCGAGACGCGGGTCATCGATGTGGAACCAGTCGCGGTATGGGGACCTCGCCCCGGTCTCGAGCAGGTGGTGGAACGGGAAGAAGCCGCGCCCCGTGTGGTTGAAGACACCGTCGAGGACGACACGCATCCCACGTCCGTGCGCCGCCTCGAGCAACTCGCGCAGGGCATCGTCGCCGCCGAGCAGCGGGTCGACCTCGAAGTAGTCGTACGTGTGATATCGGTGATTCGACGCGGAACTGAAGATCGGGGTCAAGTAGATCGCGCTGATCCCGAGGTCCTCGAGATAGTCGAGCCGCTCCGCGATCGCGCGCAGGTCGCCGCCCTTGAACCCGTGGTTCGTCGGCGGCGCGTCCCACGCCTCGAGGACACCGGGCTTGTGGACCCGCTCGCTGCTGGCGAACCTGTCCGGGAAGACCTGGTAGAAGATCGCGTCGCGGACCCAGGCCGGCGTATCGACGCTCACCGCGGCGGTCGGACCGGACCGCTCGAGCCGCGGACGATATCGGCGATGCGCGGGCGGATCGTTCGTTGCTCCACGCGCCCTCCCGAGGCGAAAACCGGTTCAGCGACCAGTCTATCGAACGGCGATCAGCGTGTGGTCGCCCCTCGACCCACCGTCGGCTACGATGCACGCCGCATGCTCGACCGTATCCGCGCGATGCCCGGTGGCATCCGATTGTTCCTGGTCTATGCCCTGCTGATCCTGGCCGGCATCGGGATCAGCCTGCGCTGGGTCGTCGACACCGCGATCTCGACCCCGGTCAGCCTGGAAGGTGTCGTCGTGATGGCCCTCCTCGCCTACACGATCTTCACCACGACACTCGTCCTCCAGCGCAAGCAAGCGGCCCGCGGCCTGGCGCTCGGGCTTGCCAGCCTGACCATCCCGCTCGTACCCCTGCTGTCGCTCAGCCGCCTGATCGTCGAGGCGATCTTCGTGGCCGCGCTCGGTCTGCTCCTTTTTCGCGGCCTTCTGCGCCCCGAGGTCCGGACGTACCTGAACGAGCCGTGATGAGGGTCTCCGCCGCGAGCGCCTCCGCGGTTCCGGCACGATCTCGGGCCGGGACGGTACCCTCACTCCTACACGCGACGTCGCTCGCGCCATCCCCGCCCGACCGACTCGACCCTGGACCTGAACCGACCCGACCAACCGATACGAGGCTGTGACGTGAGCAACGCGAACCGCCGGCGCCAGAAGCCCGGCAACCAACCCTCGACGACCCGACCGACTGGCGTGCAACCGACGGGTCCGTCGTGCTCCTCGGCCGCTGCCGACGGCGCGGCGTCGGCCGGTGCCGGGACCGCTCCGGCCGGCGGCACGGCCACTCCCCGTCCGACCGGCACGGGCCCGCGACCGACCTCGAGCGTGGCCCGCCACGGCCGCCGCGAGCGCCAGCGCACGACCTACCAGCCGTCGTTCATGGCGCGCTATCGGACCCTCATCATCGTCGTGGCGGCCCTGGCCGGGGTCGCGCTGCTCTCCGTGTTCGTCTTGATCTCGGCTTCGCAGCCGGCCTTCGCCTGCTCGACCATCTGGACGCCCGAGCCGACCGCATCGCCCAGCCCCGCTGCGACCGAGAACCTGGGTTATGTCCAGCCCGACATGGGAAACAGCCACGTCGGACGCGGCG
>JANMBS010000191.1:0-1840 GCA_031360525.1 Thermomicrobiales bacterium | reverse complement strand
ATGAGATCGGCGGTCACGGTCCATTCGCCGGCCTGAAGGCCGTAGACCCAAGAGCTGAACGACACCGGCCCACTACCCGGGAGGATGCCCTCGAGCTTGTCCTCCTGGGCGAAGGAGTCGCCCGGCTTTGACTGTCCATGGACCCCGAGTCGTCGTCCGGTCAACCGGATCGTCGCGGAGTACGGCTCGCCATCCTGTCCGGAGTCGAACCAATGACTCACAACGAGCGCCTGCGGTTCGTCGGCCGTCGACGCCCCGAGCGTCGTCTGGTTCGCGGACACCCTGACCTCACCGGAACTCGGGCCGGTAGACGGAGACCGTGGTCCCGCACCGGGTCTCGATCTGGCCTTGGGTTTCCGCGTCGTCGCAGCTGGCTTTCGACGTGCCACCTGTCAGGTCCCTGCATCTTCGTGCAGGCGGGGCAACCCAACAAAGCGAGACAGCTTTGGGGACCTACCTACTACAGAAGTGTAGCAGCAGGTACGGAATGTCCCGGTCGGTCTTAGGTGGGTTGCGCGGAGACCAACTGCTCTGACGGCGCTGAAGGCGGCGCCGACCTAGCGCGGGACGGCCGCCAGCGCCGGAGCCGCAGCGCATTCGACACGACCGTGACCGAGCTCAGGGCCATGGCCGCGGCGGCGAAGATCGGGTCGAGCAAGATCCCGAAGAACGGGTAGAGGACACCGGCGGCCAGCGGGATGAGCGCGATGTTGTATGCGAACGCCCAGAACAGGTTCTGCTTGATGTTGCGCATGGTCGCCCGGGACAGTGCGATCGCCGTCACGACGCCGCGGAGGTCGCCGCTCATGAGGGTGACGGCAGCCGACTCGATCGCGATATCCGTGCCGGTGCCGATCGCGATCCCGACATCGGCCTGAGCGAGCGCCGGAGCGTCGTTCACGCCGTCGCCGACCATGGCGACGAGCTTGCCTTCAGCCTGCAACTTGCGCACTTGGGCGGCCTTCTCATCGGGGCGGACGTCGGCAAGCACGCGAGTGATGCCGGCCTCGTTGGCGATCGCCCGGGCCGTCAACTCGTTGTCGCCGGTGAGCATGATGACGTCGAGGCCAAGCTTCAAGAGTTCTGCGACCGCAGCCGGCGAGCTGGCCTTCAGGGTGTCCGCGATCCCGATCACTGCGATGGCCGTTCCGTCGAGGGCGATGTGCACGGGGGTGCGTCCCGCCGCGGCGACCGTGGACGAAGACTCGCTGAGGGCGGCTGGGTCAGCGCCACCAGCCGCCAGGAACGCGGCTGTCCCGACGAGGAGCGAATGACCAGCAACGGCGGCCGCGATCCCGCGACCGCTGGTCGACTCGAACGCCTCGACCGTCGGCAGATCAAGGCGGCGCTCGTCACGGGCGAAGCGAAGGATCGCCTCGCCAAGCGGGTGCTCGGAACCGCGCTCAGCGGCCGCCACAAGGCGCAGCAGCTCATCCTCGGCCGGTGCGCCATCCAGCAGGATCACGTCGGTGACCCGCGGCTTGCCTTCCGTGAGCGTCCCCGTCTTGTCGAGGACGATGGCGCTGACGTTGTGCAGCAGCTCGAGCGCCTCAGCGTTCCGGAACAAAACGCCATTCTCGGCACCCTTCCCGGTCCCGACCATGATCGACGTCGGCGTGGCGAGCCCAAGCGCGCAGGGACAGGCGATGATCAGCACCGCAACCGTGTTGAGCAGCGCGAGATTGAAAGCGGGTTCCGGGCCGAAGACGAACCACACGATGAAGGTCAGCGCGGCGATCCCGAGCACGGCCGGCACGAAGTAGCTGGTCACCATGTCGGCCAGGCGCTGGATCGGGGCCTTGGAGCCCTGTGCGTCCTGGACGAGGCGGACGATCTGGGC
>JANMBS010000159.1:0-6781 GCA_031360525.1 Thermomicrobiales bacterium | reverse complement strand
TCGCCGGCATCGAGGCCGAAGTCGACCTCCTTGAGCACCGGCACGCCACCGAACGACTTCGTGATCCCGCGCATTGTCACGGCCTGGGTGGCCGGCGCGACGACGGCGCTCATGCTCCTCCTCGTGCTGCTCGTGCCTGGCCGTCCTGGGAGGACGGCCAGGCTCTGAGATCGCCGGGCTGACGTTCTACGGAGCAGTCAACTCAGCAGGGGGGTCGGCGTGGTAGACGTCCTTCCATGCCTGGACGACGTTGTCCTTCGTCACCGGTAGTGCGAAGAGTGCGACGTACGGCGGGGCCGTCTTCCCGAGCAGACCGTAGGCCGCGAGCTTCGCCTCCGCCACGCCCTGATCGTAGGGTCGCTGGGCCCCGAGTCCGTAGATGAACTCGCCCTTCTTGATGCTCAGCGCGCTCGTCTGGCCGAGATCCTCGGTGGTGACGATGAGGTCGTTCCGGCCCGCCGATCGCGCCGCAGCGATGACACCTTCGGCCGGCGCATCCCAGACCGCCCAGATGCCGTCAAGTGTCGGGGTGCGGGCGAGCATGGCCGAGGCGACTGTCTCCGCACCGCCGGCAAGATCAGCGCCAGCCGGGAAACCCTGATCCTCGACGATCTGGATATTCGGGTAGCAGTTCTTGATGGTCTCGCGGAACGCGTCGCGGCGCTGGTTGGTGACGAAGAAATCGATGTCGAACCAGACGACGCCGATCGTGCCCTTGTAGTCACCATTCTTGGCTTTGAGCGCCTTGGCCATCAGGTGGCCGGACGCGACACCGTTGCCCCAGTTGTCGGCGGAGACGGTGCTGACGTAGTCCGTACCGGCCTTGAAGCCCGGGATGGCGTTGTCGGCAAAGACCAGCTTGGCGCCCGAATCGACGATCTTTTGATAGGCAGCGACCTCGTCGCCGGGGCTCCAAGGGATCGAGACAACGACGCTTGGCTTCTGGACCAGGACCGTCTCGATGTCGGAAACTTGCTTCTCGGTCTTGCCTTCGCCGTTGGTGCTGGCGATGACCTTGATCCCGAGATCGTTGAACGTCGTGGTCAGGCCGTTGACCTGGGCCTTCTCCCAGTCGCTCTTGATATGCATGACGATGGCTGCGGTCGCATTCATCGCCTTGACCTTGGCGATCTCGTCGGCGGTCAGCGTGACGTCATTCGGATTCGTCGGCTTCTCGCCGAACGGCCCCGTGGAGGCCACGTTCGTCGCCAGGGCCGCCAGGCCCGCATCTGGGTCTGCCGCACAGGCGGCCGCTTGGGAGCCCGAGGGTGTGACCGCCGAAGACCCGGCGGAGGGAGAAACCGCAGAAGGCCCGGCTGAGGACGAAGTCCCTCCACCCGAGCAGGCCGAGAAGATGAGCGCCGCCGCAACCAGTCCGGTCGCCATCGCCAATGGCGCCTTCAAACGCGGCCTGTCGTCGAAGCCTATGTCCCGCATTCCGAGCCTCCTCCAATCATGCGTCCGGTCCGTTCTTGGTGCCGGAATTAGATTGTGAACAGCATACATTCGTCTGTCAAGAGCAAAAGAACGACGGGAGAACACATTGGCAACTCGGGATCAGCGGGCCGTCGGAACGATATCCGCAAGGCCGGTCGGCGAACCAGCTGGGAGCCACCTCGCGATGCAAGCCCGCGAGAAGAGTTCGTCGGCCACGACGTGCGCGGCCCCGATGCGTCCAGCCTCGGCGTCGAGGCCGGACCGGACGATGAGCAGATCACGCGTCGCGAGCGGCAGCGATCGTGCGTAGACCGCCTCACGGATCGACGCGATCAGCGCATCCCCGACTCCAGTGACGCCGCCGCCGATGACGACAAGGGACGGGTTCAGGGCGTTCACGAGGGTGGCGAGCATCTGTCCGATCCGGCGACCGGCCGTGGCGATGAGCTCGCGGCTCACGGCATCGCCGTGGGCGGCCGCCCAGCCGACCTCAACAGCCTCGATCCGTCCGCGCTCGGCGAGGAGCCTTGCCAGGACCGGGCTCCGACCGTCACGCGCCGCAAGTGTGCCGTCGCGCGAGAGCGCAGCTCCCCCCGCCAAGGCTTCGAGGCACCCTCGGTTGCCGCAGCGGCAGATGACCGAGGCATCGTCCGTTACCTGGATGTGTCCGACGTCGCCGGCACTACCCTGCGAGCCTCGATGGAGCTTGCCGTCGATGAGGATGCCCGCCCCGATCCCGGTGCCGATCTTGATGAAGATCGTCGCGTTGTGGCCGCGGGCGACGCCGGCACGATACTCACCCAGGGCCATGAGGTTGACGTCGTTGTCGACCCATACCGGAACGCGATGCCGCTCGATGAACCGCTCGCGGACTGCATAGTCGTCCCAACCGGGCATGATCGGAGGCGATATCGGTCGTCCGGTCGCGAACTCGACCGGCCCGGGGACGCCGATCCCGATCGCCCATAGCTCACCGAGGGCATCGGCGGGCCTGAGCTTGTCGAACAACTCATCTACCCGCCCCAAGATGACGTCGGGGCCTTCGGTGATATCGGCGGGCTCTTCGTATTGGTCGGCGAGGTTGCCGGACAGGTCGGCGATGGCGACTGCGATGCTGGTGGCTCCGAGATCGGCGACGAGGATGTGACCCGCGTTTGTATGGAACCTGAGGGCATGAGGTGCTCGGCCGCCCGACGACGCCCCGAGGCCTGCCTCGACGAGCAGGCCGCGATCGAGGAGCTCGGCCACCCGCTGCACCGTCACGGCCCGACCTAGCCCGGTCTGGCGCATGATCTCGGGACGCGTCTCCGCTCCACCGTGGCGCACGACGTCGAGAACCGTGACGAGTGAATCGAGGATCTCGTCCGGGAGCGCGGCCTCTGCTGGAGTTTGCAGCTCGTCGTCTGTCTTTAGTTGCCTCGCGTCACCCTTTAGCATGTCGCCAGTATATGCTTCGCTACAGACTGGAGTCCAAGGAGGGGAAATGGATCCAACGTCGCTAACCGTCGTAGCTGTCTTCCAAGCCAGACACGGTCAGGAGAAGCCGCTTAGCGCCGCTCTCCGCGCGATGCTTTCGCCGACCCGTCAGGAACTGGGCTGCTTGAATTACGACCTCTACAGCTCTGATGACGACCCAGGCGTGTTCTTTTTTCACGAAACATGGGGATCTGTCGACGACCATCTGGCGCACCTTGACACCCCGCACGTGCGACACCTGCTCGCGGTCAGCCCAGTCATGCTGCGCGAACCGATCCGAGAGTTCAAAGGCAGGCGCATCGAAGCCTGAAGCAGCCCGGGCGGGCTCGAACTCCTTCTCCCGAAGCCGAGCGTGCGGCCCCCGGAGAAGAGGGTCCCATCGAAGGCTTTCGGGCCCCGCCCGCGACGGACATACTGCTCTGGGCGCACCACGAGACCACTCGACCAAGTCGCATCAAGTTCGGCCGGAGACCGCCCGTCAATGGACTTCGCACTTCTCATCGAGCCAAACCTCGGGCTGACGTACGCTCAACAGGTCGAGGTGGCCCAAAGGGCAGAGTCGGCGGGCTTCGAAACCCTATATCGGTCCGATCATTACCAGTCTTCTCCGGGGCCTGAGGGCCGCGAAACGTCCGACGCCTGGGCGGTGATCGCCGGTCTCGTCCGCGAAACGAATCGGATTCGGCACGGGACGCTCGTGTCACCCGTGACCTTTCGGCACCCTGGCAACCTCGCCAAGGTGGTGGCAACGATCGATCACATGAGTAATGGGCGGGTCGACTTGGGATTGGGGTCCGGATGGCTCGAATCCGAACACCGCCAATATGGCTTCGCCTTCCCAGCCATGACGACACGTGTTGACATGCTTGAAGAACAGCTGGCCATCATTGGCGGCCTCTGGGCCGAGCCAGACGGATGGTCGTTTCAGGGTCGCCACTATCAGGTCAATGGCTCACGATTCGCGCCTCGCCCGCTCCAACGGCCGCGCCCACCGATCATCCTCGGGACCCGGGGCGCAGCCCGGGGAGTTCGGCTGGCGGCCCGGTACGCCGACGAGCTCAATGTCTACTACGTCGGACCAGCCCGTGCCCGCGAGATCTTCGCCGAGCTGGACGCTGAGTGCCGGTCGATCGGGCGCGATCCCCGGTCCGTGCGCCATTCGGTGTTGCTGGGGACCGTCGTGGGCGCCGACGGCGCACAAATCGATCGGCGCCTGGCCGCAGTGATGCAGCTCTTTGGGGCCGAGGAGTCGGCCGACCAGTGGAAGGCGGACCGCGCTGACTTCTGGATCCTTGGGA
Source organism: Thermomicrobiales bacterium (assembly GCA_031360525.1). GTDB lineage: Bacteria > Chloroflexota > Limnocylindria > Limnocylindrales > CSP1-4 > SPCO01. The sequence continues at coordinate 2,570 of JANMBS010000159.1, read as the reverse complement.
CGCCCGACGACGGCGAACAGGCGGTGCGTGCCTTTGCAGCGGCAGGGGCCGAGCGAGTGGTGTTCCAGGACTGGATCGCAGACGACCTGCCGATGATCGACCTCCTCGGAAGCCTTGGTCGAAGATGGGCCGGCACTGGGGAGCCCGACCCACGATGACAAGACCGGGGCCGTTGAGCGGCGTTAGTTCTGGTGATGCCGACCCAACGTGCGAGATAGTCTAGGATCGCCCAGATAGGGCAACAGACTCTTCCCGTTTTCGGAGTGAGCATCTGACTCATTTCGGGATGGGCACCTGACTCACCCCGAATCGGCGGCCGACGGAGGCCTGCCGAAAGCATGCTCAAGGGCCTCGAGGCCGCCATGCCTGTAGCGCGGAGTAGGCGGTGCAGGTACTGCCGGGTTGATCGTCGATCGGTGACCCTCCGACCCTGATGGATCGGGCGCCCGGCCGAGATCATCGGCGGCATCGCCCACCTCAAGCCGGGTTCGAGCCCGCGGCGTCCTCCTGGAGCTGGGCGATGGCGTGGGCATGCTCCCGCGTCGCCGGGTACAGCGATCGATACAGTTCGTAGAGTTCGTCGTAGCGGGCGCGAGCCCGCGGGTCGGGCTGGAGCGTCACGGCGGGTGCATTCCAGCGAGCGTCCGCGGCGACCAGCCCGGTGCCTTCGCCGGCCAGGATCGCGTCGCCGTAGCTCGCCCCGATCGTCACGGCCGGAATGGTCTGGCGAAGCCCGGTGACGTCCGAGACGACCTGGGTCCACAGGTCGCTCTTCGTGCCACCGCCGAGCGCCGTCAGCTCGTCGGGCGCAGCGCCCGCCGCTTCCATCACCTCCAGGTTGTGGCGGACCTCGTAGGCGGAGCCCTCGAGCAGGGCGCGGTACAGATGGCCGCGGCCGTGGCTCAACGTCAGGCCGAAGATGGCGCCACGGGCCCGCGGATCGAAGATCGGCGAGCGCGCCACGCCGAAGAACGGCAGCACGACAAGACCGCCGGCGCCGGGCGGTGTCTGCGAGGCCTCGGCGATCAGGCTCTCGAAGTCCCGGCCGACGATGTCGCGCAGCCAGACCGTCAGGCCTCCCGACGTGGAGAGCCCTGCGGCGTAGGTGCATGTCCCCTCGAAGACGCCCTGGGTGGTCCACAGGCTGGCCTCTGGACGGAACGCCCGGGCGATCTCCACGATGAACATCGTCGTTCCGTACATGAGCATCGTGTCGCCCACGTCGCGCACGCCCGCGCTCAGGGCCTCGGCCCAGGCGTCGATCGTGCCGGCAACGATCGGCGTGCCCTCCGGGATGCCGGTGAGGGCGGCGCCCTCACGGTGCACGCGGCCGGCGACCTCGTTGGACCAGGCCAGTCGGGGGAGGTCCAGGCCGGGCACGACCTCCGCCACCCAGTCCGCCGCCCAGCCCGCGGTCGTCATGTCGTAGAGCGGGTCGCATTGGCTCGCGGAATGATGGTCGAGGACGTACTCGCCGGTCAGCCGCTCGATCACGAGGGAGTGGGCCATGTGGAAGCGGCGGGTCCTGGCCCACACGTCGGGCTCGTGACGGCGGATCCATGCGAGCTTCGGACCCGCGGCCTGTGACGTGAGGGCCGTCCCGCCGCGGGCCAGGATCGAGTCGGCGCCGAAGCGCTCGGTCAGCTCGTCGACCTCTCGGGTCGCCCGACTGTCGATGCCGTACAGGATCGCCGGGCGGAGCGATCGGCCGGCCGCGTCCACCGGGAGGACGGCGGGTCCGATCCCGCTGACCCCGACTGCCCTGATCCGGCCATCCTCGTAGGCCGCCAGTTCGCGCGCGATCGATACGAAGTCGGCCCACCAGATCGTCTCGCCGTCGTGCTCCACCCAGCCCGGGCGAGGGAGCGACAGCTGGTGCGCCCGCTGGGTCGTCGCCACGATCACGCCGTCGGGTCGGACCAGGACACCCTTGGAGCTCGACGAGCCGATGTCCACGCCGAGCAGCAGGTCGGTCACCCGTCACCCCTCGCTTTCCGTGCATTCGCGCATCCGCGCGATCGGGCTCCGCGCTCTCGGCGCAGCGGACCTGATCTAGGATATGCCCGGTCGGCCGCGATCGATCATACGGAGGTCCAATCCATGGCAGCCGGCGCCTCTCGCCGCACGCAACATGCTCGTGCCGACCTCCTCACGGAGATGGTCGCGCTGTCGTGCAGGTTCGGAGCCGACCCCGCGTTCGTCCGCGCCGGCGGCGGCAACATCTCCGCCAAGGCCGACGGCATCCTGGCCATCAAGCCCAGCGGCGTCTCGCTCGCCACGCTCACGGTGGAGGCCCTCATCGAGCTCTCCCTCGCGCCGCTCCTGGGTGTGCTCGAGGGCGGTGCGGCAACCGGGTTCGCACCGGGCTCGGACGAGGTCCTCCGCGTTGGCGAAGCCGCCCGCCGGTCAGCGGCGGACGGCCGCCGTCCGTCGGTCGAGCTGCTGTTCCACGCCTTACTTCCCGAGTCGATCGTCCTCCATACCCATCCGTCGACGGTCAATACCCTGACGTGCAGCGCCGGCGGAGGCGAGCTAGCCGCGCAGATCCTGGGCGAGCGTGCCCTGTGGAT
>JANMBS010000143.1:0-1997 GCA_031360525.1 Thermomicrobiales bacterium | reverse complement strand
GTCGGGTCACAAGAACGATTGTGGCACGCTCCGTCAGACTGGACAGCGTGACGACGTCGGATCAGGTGATGCTCCGCGCGACCGGCCTGGGCCGGCGTTTCGGCGATCTGTGGGCGATCCGCGGGGTGGATCTCGAGGTGTCGCGCGGCGAGGTCCTCGGTCTCCTCGGGCCCAACGGTGCGGGCAAGACGACGACCGTCCGGCTGCTCACCGCCCTCATCGAACCGAGCGAGGGGCGCGCCTGGGTCGACGGCCTCGATGTGACCGAACGACCCGAGGAGGTCCGTGCGCGAGTCGGGATCCTGACCGAGACGCCCGGGCTCTACGAGAAGCTGTCTGCCACGGCCAACCTCGATTTCTTCGGGCGGCTCTATGGCCTCGATGCGGCGGCCCGTGCAGAGCGGATCGAGCACTACCTGCGTCTGTTCTCGCTCTGGGACCGGCGCGACGACGTGGCCGGCAACTTCAGCAAGGGCATGAAGCAGAAGCTGGCGATCGCCCGCGCTCTGCTCCACGAGCCGTCCGTCGTCTTCCTCGACGAGCCGACCGCGGCGCTCGATCCGGAGGCGGCCTACATCGTCCGCGAGGCGATCGAAGGGCTGCGTCGTTCGGGCAGCACGATCGTCCTCGCGACGCACAACCTCGACGAGGCCGACCGTCTGTGCGACCGGGTCGCGTTCGTGCGCGGCGGCCTGTTGCGGGTCGATTCGCCGGCCGGGCTGCGCGGCTCGATGGGCGGACGCGGCGTGGAGGTTGGGCTGGCCGAGCGGGTCTCGGATGCGGTGGCTGGGGCCGCTCGCGCGGTCCCGGGCGTGACGGGCGTGGAGGCCGTCGATCGGCAGCTCATCGTGGCGATCGACGACCCGGCGGCGGTCACACCGGGGCTGGTCCGGGCGCTCGTCGCGGCTGGTGCCGCGATCGTCTCGGTCCGCGAGCGCGCGACGACCCTCGAGGAGGTCTACTTCGAGGTCATGGGCGTCCGGCCCGACCGCGACGAGGCGGCCTGATGCGCAGGCGGATCGTGTCGACCATCCTCCGCCGCGAATGGTCCGAAACCGTTCGCAACCGGCTGCTGATGTCGACCATCCTCCTGCCCCCGATGTTCCTGGCCATCGCGCCGATCGTCCTTGCCGGGGTCGTCGGCGAACGCGCACTCCCACCCGAGCTCGCGACGCAGGTCCTGGCCCAGCGGCCCGAATGGGCGTCGTTCAGCGAGGCGGAGCTGGCCGGGGCCTTTGCGGTCCAGCAGTTCCTTGCCTTCTTCCTGCTGATGCCGGCCTACATCCCGCTCTCGATCGCGACCTTCTCGATCATCGGCGAGAAACAGGCGCGGACCCTGGAGCCGGTCCTGGCGACCCCGATCCGCACGATCGAGCTCCTCGCAGCCAAGGCGATCGCCGCGCTCGTGCCGGGTATCGCGGCGGGCTGGGCCACGTACGTCGTCTTCGTGGTCCTCGCGTCGATCGTTTATGGGCCGAACCTGTTCGGCGTGGTCACCGACGCGAGCTGGCTGGCAGGGGTCTTCGTGCTCGGGCCGGCGGTCGGGCTGTCGTCGGTCGTGGCCGGCGTCATCGTCAGCGCACGGGTCAACGACCCTCGCGTGGCCCAGCAGATCGGCGGCATCATCATCGTGCCGATCATCGCGGTGACGCTCCTCCAGGCGACCGGCACACTGCTTGTGGGCGGGACCGGCTACCTGCTGTTGGCGCTGGTCGTGCTCATCGTCAGCTTGTTGGGGTTGCGACTCGGGGTGGCGCTGTTCGATCGGGAGGCGATCCTGACCCGTTGGCGTTAGGGCTCTGTTGCCGTTTCCCGGCCGTGGTTGCAACGGACCAGGCGTCCGGTAGGTTCCTGGAGGTGTGGATCGGTGCGTAGCTGTGATGCTTGATTTCGGGGCTCCGGGGCGACATGACTTTCTTGATGCCCATGGACGGCATATCGCGCGCGCCGCGGGACGCGGCGAGCCGCGGGACGGCAGCGAGCTGCGGGGCGGCGAG
>JANMBS010000118.1:0-2064 GCA_031360525.1 Thermomicrobiales bacterium | reverse complement strand
TCCACGACCAGACCAGCCAGACCGGCACCACGCGGCGCGACGGCTTCGTGAACCGGATGAAGGAAAAGCACCCGAACATCGAGGTCGTAGCCATCGAGTACGGCAACGGGGACCCGGTCAAGTCGGCGGACCTGGCCAAGGCAATCATGACCGCCAACTCGGACCTCAAGGGCTTCTTCGGTGCGAACGAGGGATCCGCGAAGGGCGTCCTCAACGCGCTCAAGGAAACCGGCAAGGAAGGCAAGATCGTGGCCATCGGCTACGACTCCGGCCAGCAGCAGATCGACGCGATCAAGAGCGGCGTCATGGCCGGCGCCATCACCCAGAACCCGGTCGGCATCGGCGCGAAGTGCGTCGACGCCGCGCTCGACGCCATCGCCGGCAAGGCCGTCGCGAAGACCATCGACACCGGCTACTTCTACTATGACAAGAGCAACATCGACAAGCCCGAGATCGCGGCGGTCCTATACAAGTAGCCGATCATCAGCCCTCTCGCCCGGTGTTCAGAGGCTGTCCGCACCGCGGACAGCCTCTGGTCGTCATCGGACCTGTCGACCGCGGCGTGACGGGGCCACGTGCTGCGGGCGCGCGCCACCGATTCGAGGCGGGCCAACGCACTGTTCACCGATCGTCGCGCGTACGGAGGCGCGATGCCCGGCCGGCGAACACAGGAGCTGCACGATGCTTAAGACCCGCCTGCTCCATCCCGGGATCCTGGCGGCGCTCGGTGAGGCCGGCCACGGCGCCCAGGTGCTGATCGCGGACGCGAACTATCCGCTGCTGACCCGCTCGAACTCCGCGGCGCACCGCGTCTACCTGAACCTTGCGCCGGGCCTCGTGACCGTCACCGATGTCCTCGAGGTCCTGCTGGACGCCATCCCGATCGAGGCGGCTCACGTCATGGTGTCAGACACCGGCGAGGAACCGGGCATCTTCGCCGAGTTCCGTGAGCGGCTGCCGACCACCTCGCTCCAGCCGCTCGGGCGCGTATCCTTCTACGACGCGGCCCGCGGACCCGACCTGGCACTGGCGATCGCCACGGGGGAGCAGCGGATCTACGCCAACCTGCTCCTGACGATCGGGGTCGTGATGCCCGTCGAGCGCCCGCGATCCGCAGCCGCAGGGACCATTGGGACCACGGGGGAACTCGGATGACGACGATCCAGACCAGCGGCCGTTTCGTGGGCGATTGGCCGCGGATCGGCATTCGCCCGGCGGTCGATGGTCGGCTCCACGGTGTGCGCGAGTCGCTCGAGGAGCAGACCCGGCAGATGGCCGCTCGGACGGCCCAGCTCATCCGCGACAACCTCCGCTATCCCGACGGCACGCCAGTCGAGGTCGTGGTCCCGGATCACAATATCGGGGGCGTCTACGAAGCGGCCAAGGTGGCCGATCTCTTCCGCCGGGAAGGGGTGGGCGTTTCCCTCACGATCACTCCGTGCTGGTGCTACGGGTCCGAGACGATGGACATGGACCCCGTGACCCCGAAGGCGGTCTGGGGCTTCAACGGCACGGAGCGCCCCGGGGCGGTCTACCTTGCCGCCGTCCTCGCATCGCACACCCAGAAGGGTCTGCCGGCGTTCGGCATCTACGGTCGCGACGTCCAGGACGTCGGTGATGGGACCATCCCGGGCGATGTGCAGGCGAAGATCCTCCGCTTCGCGAGGGCCGGCCTCGCCGCGGCCACCCTGCGCGGCAAATCGTATCTGTCGCTTGGCGGCGTTTCGATGGGGATCGCCGGTTCGATCGTGGACCAGCCGTTCTTCGAGAAATACCTGGGCATGCGGGTCGAGACCGTTGACATGTCCGAGCTGACCCGTCGGATCGAGGAAGGCATCTACGATCCGGTCGAGTTCGAGCAGGCGCTTGCCTGGACGAAGGCCAATTGCCGCGAGGGTGCGGATCGCAACCCCGCCGACAAGGTCAAGGACCGCGACGAGAAGGACCGCGATTGGGCGACGGTCGTCAAGATGGCCCTGATCACCCGCGACCTCCTGGTCGGCAACCCGCGCCTGGCGGAGCTCGGCTTAGGCGAGGAGGCAATGGGCCGGAACGCCATCCTGG
>JANMBS010000101.1:0-2879 GCA_031360525.1 Thermomicrobiales bacterium | reverse complement strand
GCGCCTGCTCGCCCAGGAATCGATCGTCGAGCCGCTGATCGACAAGCTCAAGGACCGCCTCTCGACGATCCGCGTCGGCGATCCGCTCGACAAGAACACCGACGTCGGGGCGATCAATTCCAGGGCGCAGCTCGAGAAGATCACCGAACTTGTCGCCTCCGGTGTCGCCGAGGGAGCCGAGCTCTACCAGCCCGCCTGCGACCTTCCCGAGCGCGGCTACTTCTTCCGCCCGACGCTCTTCACCAACGTCGCCCAGAGCCATCGCATCGCGCGCGAGGAGATCTTCGGGCCGGTCCTGTCGGTGCTGACCTTCCGGACCCCGGACGAGGCGGTCGAAAAGGCGAACAACACCGTCTACGGGCTATCGGCCGGGATCTGGACCGACAAGGGCTCCCGGATCCTCGAGATGGCGCAGCGTCTGCGTGCCGGCGTCGTGTGGGCCAACACGTTCAACAAGTTCGATCCGACCTCGCCGTTCGGTGGCTACAAGGAATCGGGCTTCGGGCGCGAGGGCGGGATGCACGGCCTGCACGCCTATGTCCGGCTGGAGGACCGCTGATGCCGAGCCGCGCGCGCAAGACGTCGACATCGGCGAGCCCCGCCCGGACCCGCGCCGCCCGGACCGTCGCGACGCGTGCCCAGAACACGGCCGTGGCCGCATCGCCGGCCCGGGTCGAGGTCCGCAAAACCTACAAGCTGTACATCGGCGGGGCGTTCCCGCGGACCGAGTCGGGGCGCTCGTACGTCGTCGTCGGCGACGATGGCACGCTCCTCGCCAACGCCTGCCGTGCCTCGCGCAAGGACGTGCGTGATGCGGTCCGGGCCGCGCGCGGGGCATTCCCGGGCTGGGCGACCAAGACAGCGATGAACCGCGGCCAGGTCCTGTACCGCGTCGCGGAGCTCATGGAAGGCCGCCGCGAGCAGTTCGCGAGCGAGGTCGAGGCTGCCGAGGGGCTGCGTCCGGCCGCCGCGCGCGCCGTCGTCGGTCGGGCCATCGATCGCTGGGTCTGGTATGCCGGCTGGGCCGACAAGATCGCCCAGGTCCTCGGCTCGTCCAACCCGGTCGCGGCGCCCTACTTCAACTTCACGATCCCGGAACCGACCGGCGTCGTCGGGGTCGTTGCGCCCGAGACATCGTCGTTGCTCGGTCTGGTGAGCCGCCTCGCGCCGCCGCTCGTCACCGGGAACGCCGTTGTCCTGATCGCCAGCGAGGGGCGCCCACTCCCTGCCGTGACCCTGACCGAGGTGCTCGCCACGTCCGATGTCCCGGCTGGTGTCGTCAACGTCCTGACCGGATCCAAGAAGGAGCTCGTGCCCGTCCTGGCGGCCCACGAGGACGTCGACGCGCTCGACACGTGGGGCGTCGCCGACGAGATGCGGACCGAGGTCGAAACCCTTGCCGCCGAGGACATCAAGCGTCTCTCGCGCCGGCCGACGACGGTCGCCGAGGCCCGCTTCGACTGGCTCGATGACGCGGCCACAGAACGACCCGAATGGATCGCCGCCTTCCTCGAGATGAAGACGGTCTGGCACCCGATCGGCGGTTGAGGATGGCGGTGGGCACGAGCGGGGGCGCGGACGGCGGTCGCGGCGAAGGAGCGGCGCAGGCCGCTGACGGCGCGGTCGAGCGGCGGGTCTTCGTCCATGCGACGCCACGCACGGTCTGGGCGACGCTCCACGACCCGGCCGGCACCGCGGCGCTCTTCCCGGAGCTGAAGCTCGGGCCGGCCGCGCCGGCGTGGCCGGCGGCGGCCACGACCCGATCTGCATGGGCGCGGATGGGCCTGCTGCGCGACGCCGCCCTTGTCGAGAGCCTCGAGGCTCGCCCCGATTCGCGCTTCCGGGTGCGGGTCACGGCCTCGGGCTTCGACAGCGAGTGGAGCTGGCGACTCGAACCGGTCGCCGGCGGGACCAAGGTCATCCACGCGGCAACGTTCGAGCCGTTCGATCGCTGGACGGGGATCCTCGTGCGCCTTGGTCGGGCCTCGCTGGCCAGCCGAGTGGAGGCGCACCTGCGGGTCCTGAAGGAGCGGGCCGAGGCGGCCCAGCGAGCCTCGAACCAGGCCACGTGAGCCGCGGTCCGGCACGGATCGGCGAGCCGGGGGAACCCGGAGAACCGGTCGAGGTCCCATTCCGCGGCCTTCGCAGGAACGCCCGTGCCCTCGGCGGCGGTCTGATCCTCCTGCTCGCGATCGCGTTCCTGCTGCCCGATCTGACGCCGCCGCCGACCCAGCCAGCGGCCGTCGAACTGCTGCGCGGCGAGATCATCGAATTCCTCCCGACCGGCGCGGACGGCACAGGCCCGGACGTTCGCCTGCTGGTCACTGCCGGGCCGCGCTCGGGCGAGACGCTCGATGGTTTCCTCCAGGGCCCGTCCGGCGATGAGGACCTGCCGCGCTACAAGGTCGGCGACGAGGTCGTCATCACTGCCTCGCAAGAATCGGGCGGGTCGGTCATCACGGTCGGCGACCTCTACCGGATCCCGGTGCTCGCGGTCCTGTTGGGGATATTCGCGCTCGCCGTGACCGTCGTCGGGGGATGGCGCGGTGTCCGCTCACTGATCGCCCTGGCGCTCACCTTCGCCGTCCTCATCAAGGTCGTCGTCCCGCTGATCCTCGCGGGTCGGGACCCGGTCTGGGTCGCGATCCTGGCCGCGACCGGCGTGACGATCGCGAGCTTCCTGCTGACCGAGGGTTTCCGTGCGCAGACCCTGGCCGCCACTGCCGGCACCTTCGCGTCGCTGGCCCTGGTCGCCGGCCTGGCGATCATGTTCGACGAGCTCGCCCGGTTCACCCAGTTCCGGGGCTCGGAGGACGCGACGTTCCTTCAGGCGGTCGGTCTTCCCAACATCGACATCGGCGGGCTGCTGCTCGCCGGCA
>JANMBS010000077.1:0-2766 GCA_031360525.1 Thermomicrobiales bacterium | reverse complement strand
CCGCTCGCCCCGGCTGCGCCTGCCGCACCGGCCGGCCCGGGAGGACCCTCAGGCCCGATCGGCCCGATGGCGCCCGTGGCTCCAGTGGCACCGGCCGGGCCGGCAGGACCATCAAGCCCGATCGGCCCGATGGCGCCCGTGGCTCCAGTGGCACCGGCCGGGCCGGCAGGACCATCAACCCCGATCGGCCCGATGGCGCCCGTGGCTCCCGTGGCACCGGCAGGACCGGTCGCGCCCGCGGCGCCGGTGGCGCCCTTCGGGCCGGTGATGTTCCAGAAGCGATACACCTCGGTCTTACGGCACCAGGTCGGGCTGGCGAAGATGCTCAGCCGCGTGACTTTGGTGCTCTTCAAGACACACGCCTTGATGATGCCGGACCCCGACGGGCTGGCTGCGCCGACGGCGCCGGACATGCTCAACACGAGCGCGCCCGCCAGAAGTACGGTCATCGGCTTTCGGAACCTGCGGATCGAACTGGGGATGGATGACATCGATGCCCTCTCATGCGGGGACCCGTCTCGGAATGACTCGAGACGATGAAGGAGTCCTGTGGGCGCCATCGTGCGGCCGCTCGTCCGGTGCGGCGACAGCTCAAATGGCCTACGTGAGGCAGTACGTTCGACTGAACAGCCCGACACACGCCAAAGCTCGAGATCCGGGTGACGGGCCTCTAGAGCTCGGGAAGGTCGCTCGCCGTGACGTCCGCGCGCGAGTTCGCCTCGGCGGCGGCGATCAACTGCGTCCGGTTGATCAGGATGAAGTCATACCGGCTCACGATCCGGCGGTCCGCAAGCGAGCGCGTGGTGACCCCGGTGACCGGGACGAAGCGCGGGTCGGTGGCATCGACGAAGCCGGCCAGATCGGTCTGGCCAAAGACGTGGACCTTCCCGGTCACTGTGTGGCCCGGGGTGAACATGACGAACTCGCGGGCCTGGCGCGCCTCGATGTTGTCGCCGAAGACGGGCTCGATGAAGCCGACGGCCGAGCCCGGCGCTGGTGGCTGCGCCTGCGGTTGAGCGATGAACGAGATCTCGTCCTGGTCGACCATCAGTTCGGCCAGGACCAGGCTCGTTGGTTCGCCGTTCCGTTGGAGGAGTTGCGCGTTGCGGACCCGGATGTAGCCGCGGGAAGCATTGATCAGGTCGGACAATCGGCCGAACCGCCCGAGCGACACGGCCCCCGTCAAGCGGAGGTTCGTGCCGACGAGTTCGACGGGTTCATCGCGCCCCACCGGCGCGGCATCGGAAATGTCGTCCCACACCATACGGACCTCGGGCTCTCAGCCGGGTGCGGCGCTTGTCTCGGGCGCCGTCGGCTGCTTCAGCGCCTTCTTGGGGCCCGTCTCGACTGCGACCGCGTCCATCGATCCATCGGTGCGCACGGTGCCCTCGGCCTCGATTCGATCGCCGACGGCGATGTCGGCCAAGGAAGCAAGCTCCTTGTCGTGGACCTCGAACGTCGTCTTGTCCGTGACGTGGATGACGGTCGTGGAGCCGTCACGATGCTTGATCGTGATCGAGTCCTTGGTCTTCGCAAAGACCACTCCGCCGACATCGGGGAGCGAGATCCTGATGGTGATCGCGGTGAATGTGTCACCGCTGGTCATCCCCTGGGCCATTACCCTGACCCCGGCTTTGACATCCGCCTTTGCCCCGGGAGTCTTTCCGACCTGGTAGATGGTCGCCTCGGTGACCGTGATGACCCTGGTCGCGCCGCCCTTGCCCTTGATGGTGATGCTCGACGCGTCGACGGCCGTGACCTCGCCGCGCGCGATCGGCGTCGGCACCATGATCGCCGTGATCGCGAACGACCCGTCGTCGTTGCGCGTCTGGCCGAAGCGGATCTGATCGCCGACCTTGAGGTCCCCGAACGGGATCGGTTGGCCGCGCTTGGTGATGACCGTGGCGGGGGTGACGGTGATCGTGCGGCTCCAGCCGTCCTCGGTCGTGAGAGAGACCTGCGAACCGCTGATCGACCGGATCGTGATCGGTCCGCGCGGGCTGCCGTTGCCCTTGAGGCCGCCGTTGCCGTTGCCGTGACCGCGGCCGTTGCTGCCCTTGAAGGTCTTGTCCTTCTTGGGAACGCTGTCGTGGTCGTACGAGGCCTCAGCGGATGCCGACGCGCCTGCCGCGAGCGTCGGTCCCTGCGACCTGGGTGCTGCCGCGATGGCGATGACTGGGACGGCGAGTGCAAGGCCGGCCACAATGACCAGACCCATGCGCAGCCCGCCCCGGCGGCGCGGCGACGGCGGACCCGGCGGACCGTTGATGACCGGCTGGACAGGTTCCTGGATCACGATCGGGCCCCCGGACCGGATGCACTCACACGATGGTTTCGATCAGGTTTGCCTGAACCGTAGCGCATCCACCGTGAGATGGGCACAGAGGATCCGGCGGTCGGTGCCCATGGACACCAGACTTCCGGGTCAGCCCTCGCTCGCCGGCTCGCCTGGGAGCGTGAGCCGGAACGTCGCGCCGCGCCCGGCGACCACGTCGTCGAGCACCAGGTCGCCGCCCATTCCACGCATCAGCGCGCGCGACACATAGAGGCCCAGTCCGCTGCCGTTGCCGCTGGTGCGACCGGCCGCGCCTCGTTCGAACCGGCCGAACAACCACGCGCGATCGCCCTCCTCGAAACCACGGCCATCGTCGGAGACCGTCATCCACAGGATCCGGTCGGTCGGCTCGGCGCCGATCTCGACAGTGACCGTGCCCTGTCCGTATTTGACCGCGTTGTCGAGGAGGGCCCACAACACCTGGTCGAGCT
>JANMBS010000054.1:0-12927 GCA_031360525.1 Thermomicrobiales bacterium | reverse complement strand
GCTGTACGACCGCCAGGTCCAGTTCCTCGTCGACAAGGACGTCGACGGCATGATCGACACCAACTACGCCCCCGACGCGGAACTGATCTCGTTCCAGAACGTCATCAAGGGCCGCGAGGCGCTGCGCACTTATTTCCACGGCTACATCGAGATGCTCGGTGACATCGTCGTCGAATCGACCGACAAGTTCGCCGAGACCGACGACGCGATCTTCTTCGAGGCGACCGTCAACTCCAAGCTCGGCCGGGCCCGTGTCTACGATGCGTGGACTCTGCGCGACGGACAGATCACCCATCACTTCACGGGCGTGATGGGCACATGAGCCAGAACACGCAGGAGGGGACCGCGATGGCCAACGACCTGGACGAGGGCTCGGTCAAGGAACTGGTCGACGCCTGGTACCGCGCGCTCGACGTTCACGCCCCCGTCGACGAGGTCGTGTCGATGGTCGCCAAAGAGGGCCTCGAGTGCTATTGGCCGGAGGGTCCCACCTTCGGGGTCGACGAGTTCAAGGGCTGGTACGACAAGGTCACCCACCTGTTCTTCGACGAAGTCCACACCATGAAGGAGCTCCAGATCACGCCGCGCGGCAGCGAGGCGGACGTGAAGCTCGTCGTCAACTGGCAGGCCAAGGTCTGGAACCCGCCCGACGCCAAGAGCAAATGGCTCGGCATGGACGCCCGTCAGACATGGGTCGTCACGCGCTCGGACGATGGGACCCGGGCGGTCATCAAGAAGTACATCGTCGACGGCATGGACCTGATGCCCGGGTCGTCCCCGCTCTGAGCACAGGCCCGGGATGCACCCGCCGCCACGAAGGGAGGCTGGCCTGACTGGAAGAACGCCTCATCGAACGGATCGAACCGGATCAACAAACGATGACTGGAGGGAACCCCGTGGCAACTGAAGCGCCCGCCCATCCCGCGATGGCGGTGGTGGCAAAGATGTACGACTGTTTCGGCAAGGGCGACATGGCGACGCTCAAGACCGACGTCTTCGCCTCGGACATCACCTGGAACCTGCCCGGCCATCACCCCTTGTCGGGTCTGAAGACCGGGCCGGACGAGGTCATCGCGTTCTTCGGCGCCCTGATGCAGACCGGCATCATGGTCGACAACATCTCGTTCGGCACGATGGGTGACGACCAGGTCGTCGAGAAGCACACCGGCCACGGCAAGCTGACCAACGGCGAAGAGATCATCTTCCCGACCTGCAGCCACTACACCATCAAGGACGGCAAGATCTCCAAGGTCCAGGTCTACACCGGCGACCAGCACGGCGTCGATCGCTACTTCTGGGCGATGTACGACCTCAAGCCGATCCCCGACCGGCTCGGGACCCACGACATGTCGAAGGCTGAGGATCCCAGCATCCCTCTCCGAACCGACAAGGCGTAAGGCATGGCCCAGACGACAACGCACGCGAAGCTCACGCCGGACCACGTCGCGAAGGCGTACGACGCATTGGCCTCGGGGGACATGGAGCAGATCCGACGCTTCTGGGCGGAGGACATGATCTGGGTCGTCCCGGGCCACAATCCGCTCTCCGGCAAGTACAACGGCCGGGACGCGTTCCTCGGCTTCATGGGCAATGTTGGGCGACTGTCGGGGAACAGCTTCAACATGGCCAGGATCGCGGTCATGACGTCCGACGAGTACTCGGCCGACGTCACGCACAACGTCGGGTTCCGGGCTGGCGAGGAAGGCGGCGAAGTTCCGTACGAGAAGCTCGACATCGAGGTCGTCCACGTCCTGCGCTGGCGGGACGGCAGGGTGATCGAAGGCAGAGGCGCCATCTTCGGCGACGGCGCCACGAAATACGACCAGTTCTGGGCGCCGACCGGACCCGATGGCCAACGGAGGACCGAACCATGACGTCAGAGGCTCCCGCGCAGAACAGCCAGGCATCGATCGATGCCAACAAGGCCACCGTCCGCGAGGTCGTGGACAAGATCTGGAACGGCGCTGACAAGGCTGCGATCGACCGGCTCTACGACCCGAGCTTCGTCTTCTATGTCGAAGGCGGTGGGACCATGAAAGGGCCCCAGAGCATCAAGGAGTGGGTCGACGTGATCCACGGCGCTTTCCCTGACATCAAGTACGTGGTCGAGGCCCAATACGGCGAGGGCGAGATGGTGGCCACGCGCTATAGCGCCACCGGGACGCACACGGGCGATTTCCGGGGCATGCCTGCGAGCGGCAAGCCCATCTCCCTGACCGGTCACATGATCATGCGCCTTGCCGACGGCAAGGTGGCCGAAGGGTGGGGCTACTGGGACACGCTGGGTCTTCTCCAGGAGCTCGGGGTGCTGCCTCCCATGGGACCGCCTCGGAAGTAGCCTCCCGGGCACCAACCAGCACTACGGAGGGTGACGTGGCATCGGTAGAGCAGAACATCGCATCCGTGCGCAAACTTTTCGATGAGATCAGCGCCGGCAACATGGGCGTCGTCGACGAGGTCATGATCCCTGAGTTCGTGACCCATGGCGACGCGATGTTCCCCTTCGTCCGCGGGACCGGCGGGCTGAAGATGGGGATCGGCGCGTTCAAGAAGGCCTTCCCGGATGCTCGCCTGTCGGTCGAGCACATCTTCGGCGAAGGCGACAAGGTCATCGCCCGAGTCCAGGTCCGCGGCACGCACCGCGGCGAGTGGCTCGGGGTCGCACCGACGAATGCCGAGATGACGTGGACCTCGTCGTCCATCACGCGCTTCAACGAGGCCGGGATGATGGCTGAGCGCTGGGTCATCGAGGACGAGCTGGCGATGCTCGAGCAGCTCGGCATCATCAAGGCCATCGGCGCCGAGCCGCGTGAGGCCGCCAAGGCGGTCCCCGCCTGACGGCGTCGATCAACTCCGACCGGATCAACCATCCGCGCTGCTGTCAGCGCTACCTAAGGAGGACATCATGCCTGCCGAACAGAACAAGGCCGCGATCGTGCGCTTCTACGAGGAGGCGATCGGCAAGGGCAACGTCGACGTGATCGACGAGCTCATGTGGCCCGACTTCGTCCATCACGGCGACGCCCTGTTCCCGCATATCGAGGGCAGTGCCGCCATCAAGGCCGGCGTCGGCGGAGTGAAGGGGGCGTTTCCCGATGGCCACACGGTCGTCGAGGACATGGTCGCCGAGGGTGAGACGGTCGTCTGTCGGCTCTCCTGGAAAGGCACGCATCAGGGCGCCTTCATGGGCTCGGAGCCGACCCACCAAGTCATGTCATGGAAGGGCATCTCGACCTACCGATTCGAAGACGGCAAGATCAAGGAACGATGGGCCAACCAGGACGTCCTGCCGATGCTTCAGCAGATGGGGCTGATCCACGCGATCGGGCTCAGCTGACCGCGCCAGCGGATCAGACGACCGCAGAAGGGATCGTGGAACGGTGTCGATCGAAGACAATCGCAACCTCGTCACGCGCTATGACGATGAGGTCATGAACCGCCGGAACTACGACGCGCTGCCGGGGTTGGTGACCGATGACCTTGTCGATCCCTTCGCGCCTCCCGGCTCTCCCGGCGGTCCGCAGGCCGCGCGTCAGGCCGTCGAGGCCATGGTCGTCGGCATCCCGGACCTCAAGGTCGACAGTCAGGACATCATCGTGGAGAGTGACCTGGTCGGCTTCCGGTCCACGCTCACGGGTATCCACGAGGGTTCCCTCTTCGGGATGCCGCCTACCCACCAGCCGCTGAACATCGAGAGTGTCCAGCTGTGGCGGGTATCGAACGGCAAGCTGGCCGAGCGCTGGGTCCGGACCGATATGTCCGGGTTCAGCCAGAACCCAGGGATGCCACCTCCCTCGGGGACAGCGCCACCGCCCCAACCGCACCGAACGGATCCCGCCCCAGATCCTTCGGCGAACAAGGCGGTTGTCACCGAATACTACGCTGAAGTCATCAACAAGCACGACCGACTGGCCTTGCCGACGTACCTGTCGGCCGACGCGGTCGACCACTCGGCCCCTGCCGGGTTTCCGCAGGGCGTCGAGGGCGCCGCGATGCTGTTCGGGATGTACTGGGGCGCCTTCCCGACGATCAGGTACGAGGTCAACGACATGATCGCGGAGGGGGACAGGATCGTGGTGCGGGCCACGCTGACCGGGACGCATGACGGTCCGTTCATGGGTCTCCCCGCCACGGGTAGGGCCATCAGCGTCGGGCTGCTCGAGATGCTGCGCTGCGCCGACGGCAAGATCGTGGAGCACTGGGGTGGCATCCAGGACCTCTCGTTGTTCGGGCAGCTTGGCATCGTGCCCGGCGCGATGCCTGCCGGGCAATCCAGCTAACGGCGACTTGACGATATCTGGCTGAGATCGCGAAGGAGTGATATGGGTACGAAGGAGAACAAGGAAGTCGTTCGGCAGTTCTACGAGTCCGTCATGAACCAGACGGGCGCGGCCGACCTGGACCCGCTCATGGCCGAGGACTTCGTCGATCATGGCGAGACGCTGTTCGGCAGCCCCAAGGGTCGCGAGATCCTCGAGGGGGGTATCGACTACGTGCATGGAATCCTGCCCGACCTGCACGTGAATCTCGAGGACATGATCGCGTCGGGCGACATGGTCGGCGTGCGCGGCTCCATGCGGGTCACACACAGCGGCCCGCTGGCCGGGGTGCCGGCGACGGGCAACGAGCTGAAATGGAACGGCATCGCGATGTTCCGGGTGGTCGACGGCAAGATCGCCGAGCGCTGGTTCAACTCGGACAGTCTCAGCATCGTGACCCAGCTCGGGCTCTACAGCCCGGGTCAGCATTGACCGGCCCGGGCGCCGCCGGGTCGACCGCCGCGGTGATCGATCGCTACTACGAGACGGCCAACGCCGGCGACTGGGATGCCTGGTGTGACCTGTTCACCGATGACATGGTCATGGACGAACAGCTGGCCGGTCACATCGAGTCGCTGGCCACGCTGCGCCCGATGATGGCCGGGATGGGGAAGGCGTACTCGAAGTTCCAGAACGTCCCGAAGCACATCGTCGTCAACGGCGATGAGGCCGCGGTCGTGTCGCATATCTCGGCCGCGAATGCGGCCGGCGATCCGATCGAGGCCAACGTGATGAACTACTTCCGGATGCGCGACGGCAAGATCGTTTATATGGCGAACTTCCACGACAGCGTCCCGTTCCGCCCGTTCCTCGACCAGAAGCTGGGCTGACCGAGATGGCGGAGTACGACTACATCGTCGTCGGGGCCGGGGCTGCGGGATCCGTCGTCGCCAACCGGCTGAGCGAGGATCCCGGCGCGAGGGTCCTGCTCCTCGAGGCCGGCGGCCCGGACGTGCCGCCGAACGTCCACGACGCCTCGATCTGGTTCACGCTCCTCGGCTCGGATGTCGACTGGAAGTATTTCAGCGAGCCACAGGCCGGTCTCGACGGGCGCAAGACGTTCGAGCCACGCGGTAAGTTGCCCGGCGGTTCGAGCGACTTCTACATCATGATGCACATCCGCGGCCACACGTCCGACTACGACGGATGGGCCGCCGGCGGGGCGACCGGCTGGTCGTACCAGGACTGCCTGCCCTACTTCCAGAAGCTCGAGAACCAGGACGATGACACCAGCCCGTGGGCGGGCCACGACGGGCCATTGCCGGTCAATAACGCCGGGAAGCACGGCCCGAACCCGACCTCGCAGGCGTTCATCGATGCCTGCCGGGAACTCGGCTACCCGGGGACAGAGGACTTCAACGGGCCGAACATGGAAGGCGTCGGCTGGCACCACATCAACGTCGTCGACGGCAAGCGATTCGCGGCGTATCGGGCCTACCTGGAGCCGGCGCTGGCGCGCCCGAATCTGACCTTCGAGACGGACGCACTCGCCACCAAGCTCATCATCGAGGAGGGGCGCTGTACGGGCGTCGAGTACGTCAAGAACAGCAGGACGCGTCGGGCGCACACGAATCCGTCGGGCGAGGTCATCGTCAGCGGCGGCGCGATCGAATCGCCCAAACTGCTCCTGCTGTCGGGCATCGGCGATGCGAAGGAACTCAAGGCGCTCGGCATCGAACCGACCGTCGACCTGCCAGGCGTCGGCAAGAACTTTCACAACCACGTTCTGACCGGCGTCATCCACGAGTCACCGCAGCCGGTCCCGCCGGGAAAGCAGAACCTGTCCGAGAGCGCGATGTTCGTGAAGTCGGACCCGGCCGAGACCGGCCCCGACCTCCAGATCGCGTTTGTCCACGTGCCGTTCAACATCATCGTCGGCCAGGGCCATCCGAACTCCATCAGCATCCTGCCCGGGGTCGTCCGGCCCAAGTCGCGTGGCTCGGTCAAGCTCGCAAGCCCCGATCCCGCCGTGCCGCCGCTCGTCGACCCGAACTACCTCGGCGACCCGAGCGACCTCGACAAGCTGGTCGAGGCAGTGAAGATCTCGCGCCGCATCTTCGCCACCAAGGCGTTCGCGCCATGGGTCGGTGCCGAGCTGATGCCCGCCGATGACCCAAAGACCGACGACGAGCTGCGCGCCTTCGTCAAGGCGACGGCGGACTCGTATCACCACCAGGCGGGCTCCTGCAAGATGGGCACCGACGACCTCGCGGTCGTCGACCCCGAACTGCGCGTCCGCGGTGTGGCCGGCCTGCGTGTCGCCGACGCGAGCGTGATGCCCGTGGTGCCTTCGGGGAACTGCCACGCTGGGATCATGATGATCGCGGAGCGCCTCTCCGACTGGCTGAAGGCCGGCTCGACCGCCGCGGCAACGTCAGGGTCCAAGTCGTGAGTCTTGCCGGCAAGAAGGTCGGCGTCCTTATGGAGAGCGACTTCTACGAGGACGAGATCTTCTACTACAAGCACCGCTTCCCGGAGGACGGCATGGACCTCCACTTCCTGACGAGGTTGTGGGGCCAGCCGCGGATCACCTTCCACGGGCACGAGTACAAGGTGCCGTTCGAGGTGAGCGAGTCATTCGAGGACATGAGCGACACGGAGCTGCGCAGCTATTCGGCGATCATCGTCCCATCGGCGATCGTGTCGGACCGGCTTCGATACACCGAGGACGTCAACAAGTTGCCGCCCGCCACGGAGTTCCTGGCCAGGGCCTTTGCCGAGAAGGACATCGTCAAGGGGATCATCTGTCACGGGATGTGGCTGGTCGCGCCGATGCCGGAGCTGATCCGCGGCCGTCCGGTGGTGGCGCACAACAACCTTCACGGCGACGTGGTCAACATGGGGGCGATCTACACGGACCAGGATGTCGTGATCGACGGCGACCTGGTCACCGGACGAACGGGCGGGCACTGTCACCTGTTCGCCCGTGCGATCATCGATCTGATCGCCGCCAAGGACGCGCCCGCCGCAGCGGCCACGGCCGGGTAGGAGGCGCTCGTGGCGAACCTCGGATTCCACCACATGGGCCTGGTCTGCTCGGACATGGCCGCGACGGAGCGGTTCTACACCAAGCATTTCGGGTTCAGTCGCGCGCGCTTCGTGCCGCTCGGCGAGGGCGACCAGATCGTCTTCCTCAAGTCCGGGACGCTCTATCTCGAGCTGTTTCGCTCGACCCAGCCCAACCCGGCGCCGACGGCCTCAGGACCCGGCCCCGAGTACCCCGGCTGGCGCCACCTCGCCTTCAAGGTCGACGACGTCGACGCCAAACTGGCGGAGATGGGCACCGATGCGAAGATCACCGCCGGCCCGATGGACTTCGATGCGTTCATCCCGGGCTGGCGGACGGTCTGGATCGCCGACCCAGACGGCAACATCGTGGAGATCAGCCAGGGATTCGTCGACGAGGATCGCCCACCGGCTGACTGAGCCACGAACGCCCGCACATGAGAGGCCCGCCGTTCGGCGGGCCTCTCACGGTACGCCGGCGCTGATGTGCCGGCGATCAGGCGGACGGGATCATGCCGAACTGCTGCAGCAGCCCGAACACGTCCGAGTTGAACCAGCGTTCGACGATCTTGCCGTTCTCGATCCGGTTCGTGGCGATGGCCGTCCACGTCATCTTCTTGTTGGTCGGCGCCATTCCCATGAACGGCCCGGTGTGCGTTCCGGTCCAGCGAAGTCGGACCATCACCTTGTCGCCGGCCGCGACGATGTCCTCGATGTCGACGACGAGGTCGTTGAACGCCTCCTGCGTCATCCGAGCGCCCTGCTTGATCGGCTCGAGACCTTTCTGGTACGGATTCAGCGCGTCGCCGTGCATGACGAAGTCGGCCGACATCAGCTCGTCGACGATGTCGACGTTGTGCTTGTTCTCCTCCTCGTAGAGGCGACGCACGAGGGCCTTGTTGGCTTCGAGATTGGGCGGCGGGGCGAACGATGGCACGACGCCCATCTGCTGCAGGATGCCGACCTGATCGAACTCGTTCCATGCCTCGACGAACATCCCGTCCTTCACGCGCAGGATCCGGTGGGCCGTCCAGCTGATCGGCTTGCCTGTTGCAGGGAAGCCGTAGAAGTCGCCGGTATGCTTGCCCTCCGCGTGGACGCGAATCGCCACCTGATCGCCCTCGACGAGGATCTCGTCGATCGTGAATGTCAGGTCGCTGAAGGATTCGTTGAGCATGTGGTGCGCCGTGACGACCCCTTCGACGCCCGGCGGCAGCCCCGTGACCTGGGCCGAGTTGTGATCGTTGAAATCGACCGCGAACACTTCGCGCAGCGCGGCGGCGTCGTCATTGTTCACGCCGTCGATGTAGCGGTGGACCATCGCCGTGTAGATCTCGGCGATGCGAGGGGCAAGGATCTGGTCATAGACGCCCATCTGCTGAAAGAACGAGATCATGCTGATCCCGCCCCAGTGCCGGGCCAACTTGCCGTCGACGACGCGGAAGAGTTGGAGCGCGTGCAACGAGAGTTCCTTCCCGGTGGCCGGGAACCCCATCAGGGGACCAGTGTTCGTGCCAGAGATGACCGCTTGGATCATGATCAGGTCGCGTTCCGCCGGTAGTTGGTCAAGGGCGAAATAGGAGTTGGGAAACGCGGCCCACATGACCTTGAGCGTATCGACGGCCCCCTGGGGCCCGATCATCTCGGGCGCGGCGTAGTCGAAGGCATCGGCAGCGACATACTTCGAGAAGAGTTCGAGCATCCCGTCGACACTGTCGGGATGTCGCCCCGTGCCGTCCTCATTGGTGCCGCGGTTGACGACCTCGACGACATACGTCTGGACCATTTGCTTGTTGCGGTCGGTTTCTGCGGTCATGGTGCTGTCCTCCTGTCCACGGTCCGCTACATCATCCCGAGCTGATGAAGGATCAGCATCTCGTCGCGGAACATCCATCGCTCGGCGATCTTGCCGCCCCGGACCTCGAGGACTTCAAGGCCGAACACTTCGATGCGCTTATTCGTCGGGGGGATCCGCTCGAACTCACCTCGCTGGGTCCCTGCGATGGCGACACGGACGACCAACCGATTCCCTTCGCCCATGACGTCTTCGATCTTCGTCGTCAGGTCCGGGAAGCTCTTGAAGAGCAGCTCCATGGACGCGCGAAAGCCGGCGGGCCCGCCGGGTGAGTCGAGTGGTACGTGGTCGACGAAGTCGTCGGTGACGAGCTCGTCGATCGCATCCAGATCCTTCTTGATGAAGATCCGCTCGACGAACTCGCGGACCAACGCCTTGTTCTGCTCGAGTGTCTGCTCGGCTGTGTCAACGCTCATCTGAACTCAGCCTCCTTCTCCTGGCTACAGTCGCCGCCGGTCCATCGGTCGTTGGTCATTGGCCCACCCCCTATTTCTTGGTCGGCCGCTTCCCGAGACCGTCGGGATCGCGGTACGGGTCGTAGCTCTCGACGACGTTGATGTCCTCCTGGTCGGGGTCGGCTTTGCGCAGCGCCTCGGCGACCGCGGGGTTCGGCGCGACCGCGTAGATGTCGGCTCGATCCGAGATGTCCATCCGCTGGCGGGCGAACAACAGGACCCGGATGCCGACATTGGCGATCGAGTCGAGATCCTGGAGGTTCAGGACCAAGCGGCTCGGCTTTTTGGCGAGGACGCTTTCGACCTCGGTCTGGAAGACGCCAAAAGTGCTCATGTCGAGCTTGCCGGTGAGGGTCATCTCGGCGACGGTGCCCTCGAAGACCGTGCGCACCTCGAACGGATCGATGGTCGGGACCACGCGGACCCTGATCTTGTGTCGGGTCTTGTCGTCGGGGACGTGAACGGTCAACTCATCGGCATCGAAGTCGGCGTACGGCTTGCCGTCCACCTCGACTTCGCCGATCCGGATGCTGCCCGGCGGCAGGATATCCGGCGAGACCCGCATCGTGTTGTTGGGGAGCACACCCGGCAGCGGACTGAACCAGAGGTCCATCGGCTCCTTGGTCGTCAGCAGGTTGCTATAGACGGTCGAGAGGAACGCCAGCTCGAACGAGTGGTAGCCGGCCATCGAGTGACTGCCCTTCTGGCGCTCGGTCCCGAGCAGGTACGGGATGCCGTTGGCCAGGACGTTGAAGTAGACGGACCCTTCCTCGTAGTCGAAGAAGAAGGCGTTGTAGAAGGCGGCCGCCTCGCGACCGAGCCGCAGCGCATCCTCGTCGCCGGTCGAGCCGGCCATGATCTGGTAGGCGAGGATCGCCTGCTCCTGCTGCCACCATGCCTTGCGGTCGTGCCACGTGAAGCGCGTCGCCTCGTGGTTCTTGCCGCGGACGCGATCGACCACGTCGTACCAGCCACCGCGCTGCTGGTCGCTGCCGAACTCGGGCATCGTCGTATTGATCTTGTTGGCCAGGGCGACGTAGTTGCTGTGCGGGCGCGCGTGGTGGATGCGCATCAGGTTCCAGGCGATCTTGAGGTTGTGGCCGACGACTGCCCGGTTCTGCTGCCAGCCCCAGGTCAGGTCGTGGCTCCAGTCCTCGTGGAATCGCTCCTGGACGAACGGGCTGTTGGCGTCATCGGGGAAGTGCTGCTCGATGGTGTCGGCGACCGCCACCAGCATGTCCATGTACTTGTCCTCGCCGGTGGCGAGCCAGGCGTTGATGAGATAGGCCGGCACGTGGTCGCCGACCGAGTTCCAGTTCTTGCGCGCCCGGTTGCGCCCGAGGGCGTCGCTCTTGCCATCGAACGAGATCGGGTCGAGGTGCGACCAGTAGCCGCCGTTCGCGGGGTCGTAGAAGAACCGCTCGAAAAGCGAGATCGTCGAGTCGATGTCTTCCTTGATGCGCGGGTCGCCGTTGATCCGGAACAGCTGGGTCGGGCCGACCAGCGCGTAGATCTGCTCATAGGCCGGGATGGCCTGATAGTCGTCTCCGAACTCCGAGGCAAGGATCTTCTTCTCGCTCGGCTCGTCGATCTCGATGGCGTGGTACCAGTAGGTGATGCCCTCGCTGGAGTCGACGTTGCGCAGGTGTTCGCGGAGGTAATCGACGCCGGTCTCGGCCGCCTTCAGGAACCGATCCTCGCCGGTCATCTGATAGGCGCTCGACAGGCCATAGATCAGGCGCGAGATCGTGTCGGTCTCCTGGCGATCGCCCATCTTGTTACCGGTCATGTCGATGCCGACCCGGTATTCGCGCCAGTTGGGCTCCCCGTCACCGAACTGCGAGCGGTAGTAGAAATCGGCCATCTGGTAGATCTGCTTGACCCACCAGTCCGGCTTCTCGTGGACGAAGTCGTGGGCGTGGGCGCCCGGGAAGGTCAGCATCTTGGCGTCGTAGACGTGAGTCCCGCCCTGGGGATAGAAGATCCCGTAGGTGAACAGGTAGCGCCCGGGCACGATCATGTCGCGCATCTGGGCCGTGGCATCGACGTACGGCTCGCCGAGATTCCGCACGATGTTGGCGCCGGTCGTGTCGGTCAGGCCGACCGTGAACTCGCGCCCGTCGGAGGTCTCCATGGTGAACGAATCCGCATTCCGGTCGTAGCGCTTGACATAGCCCGCGATCGTGTCCGCGAACGAGAACGCCATCACGTCTCGTGGCTTGGCTGTGGCCTTGGCCGATGGCTTGGCCGATGGCTTGGCCGATGTCTTGGCCGCTGTCTTGGCCGGAACTGACCCCGTTTTGACCGCCATGACGAACCCTCCTCGATCGATTGACGCGTATGGACGCCGTGCCGGCGTCACGGCTTCGAGATGAGCACCACGATGCTGCGATTCTTGACGGCGTAGGTGTCGCCTTCCCACAGCGGCTCGCGCCCCTTCGGGTGGATGTCGGCAGGCGCCGAGGCGCCCGTGTCGATGGCCCGATACCAGCGGCGGCCTTCGACCTTCGGGATATCGAAGTCCAGGTCGGTCCAATCCATGTTCATCATGACGTGGATGTCGGTGTCGGCCGTCTTCCGATCGCCGCGGACCGGAAAGCCGGCCAATGTGAAGGCCAGGACCCGCGATTCGGGGTCGTCCCAGCCCGGCGAGAAGACCCGGCAGCCGTGCCACGAGATGTCGGCCACGCCTCGCTCGTTGAGCTCGCCCGTGAAGAAGCGCGAGCGGCGGAGCGTGGGGTGCTCCATCCGGAAGTCGATCAGCTCGCTGGTGAAGCGAATCAGGTCGGAGTGTTCATCGGCGCGATCCCAGTCGAACCAGGTGATCTCGTTGTCCTGGCAGTAGGCATTGTTATTGCCGAACTGGGTCTGCCGAGCCTCGTCGCCCATGACCATCATCGGAACGCCCTGGGACAGCATCAGGATGGTTTGGAAGTTGCGCACCTGGCGGGCGCGCAGGGCCGCGATCTCCGTGTCGACCGTCTCGCCCTCGACGCCGTGGTTCCAGCTGATGTTGTCGTTGGTCCCGTCGTTGTTGTTCTCGCCATTGGCCTCGTTGTGCTTGCCGTTGTACGAAACCAGGTCGTTGAGCGTGAAGCCGTCATGGGCGGTGATGAAGTTGATGCTGTTGATCGGCAGTTCGCCGTCGGCCTGGTAGATGTCGGCGCTGCCCGCGATCCGCGCGGCGACCTTGCTGATGATGCCCTTGTCGCCCTTCACGAAGCTCCGGATGTCGTCGCGGAAGCGGCCGTTCCATTCGGCCCAGCGGAAGCCGGGGAAGTAACCGACCTGG
>JANMBS010000038.1:0-3798 GCA_031360525.1 Thermomicrobiales bacterium | reverse complement strand
GCCTGATCTTCCAGGAGGCGTTCCGGCAGATCGTGTGGCTGGTCAACGGCGCCGATCTCCACCGCTGGCGGGGGCAGCTCGACTACTGGGTCTTCCTCGACGACCAGCTCGGCCAGGTCGCGGGCAGCATCAATGGCGAGGCGACGGATATCGTCCCCGACGCGCTCAACGGGACCATCGAGGTCCGCCTGACGGCGACGGAGCGTGGGCGCGACTCGTTCATCTATCCTCCGACCCCATGACCCTCGATGACGACCGCGGCCGATACGCGACAAAGCGCGACCGACTGGCGCGACTGGCCCGGCTCGTCTCGATCCTGCAGGCCCATCCGGAGGGGATGCGGACCGCCGACATCGCGACCCGGGTCGGGATGTCGGTGCGGACCGTCTACCGCGACCTGATCGCACTCCAGGACGAGCTGCGCCTTCCCGTCTGGGGCGACGAGGGCGTGTGGGGGATCGACGACGAGAAGGCCTTCCTCCCGCCGCTCAAGCTGACCCAGGGAGAGGCGATGGCGGTGGTCCTCGCCGCCCGGTTGATGGTCCGCTACGCGGACAAGTACGACCCGGACCTGGCCGCCGCGTTCGAGAAGCTGGAACGCGGCCTGCCGCCGCCGCTGGCGGAGCATGTCGAACGCACCCTCGACGGTCTGTCGAAGGCGCCGCGCGACGAACGCTTCAGCGCCAACGTGCGGCTGTTGACGAAGGCCTGGGCCGAACGTCGGGTGGTGACCATCGACTACACCCCGGCCAACTACGAGCCCGGCGCGGCACCGCGGCGGGCCACGGTCCGCCCGTACCTGCTCGAACCCTCGCTCCAGACCCACGCGCTCTACCTGATCGGTTTCGACGAGGAGCGCGGCGCGATCCGGACGTTCAAGATCGAGCGCATCGGGACCGCCGCGCTGACACCGCGGACGTTCGAGCCACCCGATCCGGCGGCCACGACCTCGGCGCTCCGGGCGGCGTGGGACATCATCGCCGACCAGCCGCCGGTCGAGATCGTCCTGCGTTTCACGCCGGGTGTGGCCAGCCGCGTCCGCGAGGCGACCTGGCATCCGACCCAGACGCTCGAGACCGAGGCTGACGGCTCGTTGCGCTGGCGGGCGACGGTCTCAGGCACGATCGAGATCAGGCTGTGGATCCTGCAGTGGGGCGACGACGTGGAGGTGGTCGCGCCGGCCGGACTGCGGCTGGACGTGGCCGAGACGCATCAGCGCGCCCTGGCGCGCTACGGCTGATGCCTGAGCGCCGCCACCCGTTCGCCGCGGTCAACTTCATCAGCGACCCGATCCACGGGTACGTCGAGCTGACCAAGCGCCTCACACCGGCCGAGTCCGCGCTCGCGGGCCTGCCCGATGAGGACGTCGCCGAGGAAGACCTGCTCGACACGGCATGGCTCCAGCGACTGCGCCGGATCAGCCAGCTCCAGAGCGCCCGCTGGGTCTTCCCGACCGCCGAGCACTCTCGCTTCACCCACGGCCTGGGCGTGATGCACGAAGCCGGCCTCTGGGCGCGCTCGCTCTACCCGAGCCTCCGCGCGACCCTCGTGGCGGCCGGTGAACCGCTTCCGTCCGAGGGCCTCGTCGTCGAGACGATGCGGATGGCCGGCCTGCTCCACGACGTCGGGCACGGACCGTTCGCCCACTTCTTCGACGAGCACGTGCTGGCCGCCTTCCCTGCTCCGACCGACGCGCGCCGGCCGACCGGCAAGCGGCTGACCCACGAGGACCTCTCGCAGCTGATCATCGAGGTCGAGCTGGCGCCGCTGCTGCGCGGGTTGCGCCGGGCCCCTGGTGCCGTCGCCGAGCGCGATGGCTTCACGAGCGACGAATCGATCGACCCGGCGTGGGTCTCGTTCCTCGTCTCCAAGCCCGCCCTGGCCGACGCCGCGATGCCGCGCTGGGTACGCTGGCTCCAGCCCCTGCTGTCGGGCGTCTTCACCGTCGACAACCTCGACTACGTCCGGCGTGATGCGTACCTGACCGGGGTTGCCATCGGCCCTGTCGATGTCGAGCGGCTCCGCCGCTACACGTTCATCTCGGAGCGTGGCCTCACGCTGTTCGAACCCGGGCTCCCTGCCCTCGAGATGTTCCTGACCTCGCGACGCTTCATCTACCAGCAGGTCTACTTCCACCGGACGGTGCGCGCCATCGACCTCGACCTGGGCGGGGTGTTCGGGCCATCGATCACCGCGATCTTCGGCGAGGGGTCACCGGCCGACCGCCTGGCCGCCTACGCCGACCTTGACGAGTATGGCCTGCTCCATCAGGCGGCCCGCTGGGCACGCGGCGAGGCCATCGCCGATCGGCCCGTGCCGGGCGACTGGACCGTCACCCAGGACGTCGCCGACGCGTGGCAGGCGATCCTGCTGCGCCGGCCGACGTGGCGCGCCGAGGCCGAGATCCGGGCCGAGTACGAGGCGGGCGGCCGGCCCGACGCGCTGATCGCGAGCCTGGGAGCCGCCGAACCCGGCCGCGTCGCGATCGACCTCGCCGAGGTGGACGCGCGGCCCGCCGATGCCGCATCGACCGATGGCCTGCTCGCGCTCGAGACCCGCGACGGCGGCAGTCCCTCGCTGTCGGCTGCCCTCGCCTCGATCCCGGCCTACTGGCTCATCGGCCGCCGCTACCGGCGACGCTGAGCCGCCGCCTGTTCCGCCCATCCCGACTGGGCAGGACTCATGGGTGCGATCCTTGCCGGGTTGCTAAGGCGTCTCGACCTGGACCGGGGAATCCGGCTGGGGTCTCGGCTTCGGGCGGGGCGGCAGCACCAAGAGCGGATCGACCCGGGCGATCTCGGCGCGCGGGAGCTTCATCCGCGTCGCGACTCCGTGCTCGATGGCGATCTCGCCGCGCTCGAACGGGCTGAACACACCGTAGTGGAGGTGGCAGCCTGACGCGTTGCCGGTTCGCCCCTCGTATCCGAGAAAGTCGCCGGCACGCACCTGCTGGCCGGGCCTGACCACGACCTCTTCGAAATGGGCGTACATGCTGCGGTAGCCGTTGCCGTCGTCGATCACGACCCCGATCGGGAGGGTCATCCACAGCTTCTACGCATCGAGCCGCTTGTAATAGCGGGTCAGGTCGCCGAGCCAGCCGACGGTGTCGTCGAAGTATCGGCTGGCGGCGAGGACGACGCCGTCGTGGGCGGCGACGATCCGGTCGCCGCAGAACGTGGCCAGGTCGATGCCGTCATGGAACGGTTTGCCGTTCACCACCCGCGAGGCGAACACCGTCTCGCCGAACAGCTGGGTGAGGCGGCCCCTGGGGAGTGGCCAGCGGTAGCCCGACAGGCCGGAAAGCGGTGGTGGGCCGCCGGGGATCGCCAGACCCGCGTCGGGGACCGTGGGCAGGGGCGTGGCAGGAACGGCTTGCGCGCTCGCGGCGCCCCGCGCGTCCGACTCGGTTTCGAACGGTGCGACCTCGACCGCGCCCGCGACGACACCGATCGGGCTGATCGGCCCGGGCGCCTCGATGGAGCCGGTTCCGACCGAGCCGATGGTCATGAGCGCGACGATGCCGAGCGCGATGGGCAGGACGAGACGGGAGCCTCGCGATCGGTGACGGCGATGGGGCACGGACGATGTGTATCACCGGGCGGGGCCGGACGCAACTTGGACGAGGCACCATGGGCGGCCGTGGGCAGTCCCGATGGCGATGGCGATACCGGCCATCCGCGGTCGATGGCGACTGTCCCAAGCTGACACTGACGGCGTCGACAGGGCGTGCCTACGATGCCCGCACCACATCACGACGGAGTGCGATCGATGACCAACCTCGACACAGGGAACACCGCG
>JANMBS010000137.1:0-3648 GCA_031360525.1 Thermomicrobiales bacterium | reverse complement strand
TCGCCCGGTTCACCAGTCACCCTGTCGGGACCGTGAAGTCCCGCCTCTCCCGCGGCGTCGCGAGCCTTCGCGACGAGCTCGCACCGAGGTCGGCGCCATGAGCGGATCCACCGAGCGGGCCCTGCTGACCGGCAGCGAATTCACGGACCGGGTCATGAGCGCGATCGCGCTCGTTCCGACTCCGACACCGACGCGGACGTTCGTGGCCGCGTTGCGAGCCTCGGCCGTGCGCGATGCCCTCGCTGCGCTCTGGGTGGCCTGGCATCTTGGGACGGTGCGCAGCTGGCATGTCGCTCCGCGTGTCCGCGCCAGGTCGTTCGCGCTCGTCCTCGCCGTGACGTCCGTCCTGGCGACCGGCGGACTCGCCGCTGCCGCGGCGGTCCACTCGATCGTCCCGCAACGCGACGATCGGGCTTCGGTCAGCGCCCCGAGTGGATGGAGCGTCGATATGGGGCCTGGTGGGAATGGCCAGACGCCCATTGATGGACCCGACAAGACCGATAGGACGACCGAGAGTCCGTCCCCGTCGCACGAGCCGGATGCGACCGATGACGGCAGCGGTGGGCCGACCGTCGTAGGCCCGCATATCGCTGACGACGGCAAGAACGCGACCAGCGACGGCCAGCCCGACGAGACCGACGACCACGAGGGCGATCAGCACGACGGGAATGAGGACGAGGCCGGCGACGGCGCCCATCAACCCGCGGCGACCGCCGACCATGACGGCTCGGGGGGCGACGACCATGCTGCGACCGACGACCACGTCAGCTCCGATGGCGGGGACGGGCCCGACGGGAGTGCCGATCCCGACCCCTCGTCCGACGGTGGCGACTGAGTAAGGAGTCGACAGCCGGCGGCTGAACCTCGCGCGGTCGGCGCGAACCATTCGGACCAACGTACCATCGTCGGCATGGCGAGCTCGATCGAACGTGTCTTCGTGGCCGGAGCCGGGTTGATGGGGCACGGCATCGCGCAGGTCCACGCGGCCATCGGGTTGGCAGTCACGCTCTACGAACCCGACCTCGCCCGTGCCGAGGCGGGCCGCGACAGGATCGCCGTGAACCTCGATCGCGCGGTGGCCAAGGGCCGCCTCAGCCAGGAAGACCGCGACGCGACGCTGGTGCGGGTCGAGCCCACGGCTGACCTGGAGCGCGCGGCCGATGCCGACCTCGTCGTCGAAGCCGTCTTCGAGGACCTCGCCGTCAAGTCGGTCCTCTGGCGTGACCTCGATTCCCGCGCGCCCGAGGCGGCGATCTTCGCCTCGAACACGTCGTCGATCGCGATCCACCGTCTGGCGGAGGCTGTCTCGCGCGAGCGCCGGGAGCGGTTCGTCGGCATGCACTTCTTCAGCCCGGTGCCGGTCATGCCGCTCATCGAGCTGATCCGCGGCCGCGACACCGACGACGCGACCGAGACGGCCATCCGCGGCCTCGGCGCCCGGCTCGGCAAGCAGGTCATCGTGTCGGCCGATCGGCCGGGGTTCATCGTGAACCGGGTCCTGATGCCGTTCCTCGCCGAGTCGATGCGGGCTTACGAGGAGGGCCTCGGCACGGCCGACGACATCGATGCAGGGGCGCGGGTCGGCCTCAACCACCCGATGGGTCCGCTCGAGCTGGCCGACTTCATCGGTCTCGACGTCTGCCTCGGTGTCATGCGCGTCCTCGAGGATGGCCTGGGCGGCGAGCATTTCCGGCCGCCGAACGTGCTGATCGAGCTGGTCGATGGGGGCCACCTCGGCCAGAAGACCGGGCAGGGCTTCTACACCTACCCGCGGGCACCGGCGGCCATGGGACCGACGGCATGATCGGAGGCCCGAGCGGCGCCCTGACCGCAGAGGAGCGCCTCCTCCAGGCGACGGCGCGCGAGTTCGCGACCCGTGAGCTGGCGCCGACCGCGATCGAGCGCGACGAAGCGGAGCGCTACGACCGATCGCTGTTCACCAAGATGGGGGAGCTGGGCCTGACCGCGGCACCGCTCCCCGAATCGGTCGGTGGGGCGGGGTTCTCGTACCTCGGCTGGACGCTGGTGATGGAGGAGCTGGGCGCGGCCGACATGTCGATGGCGGTGTCGCTGTCGGTCCACATCCTTTCGCAGTACCCGGTCGTGACCTGGGGCACGCCCGAACAGCACGCCCGCTGGCTGCCACCGATGCTGAGCGGCGAGGTCCTCGGGGCCTTCGCCCTGACCGAACCGCACGCGGGCAGCGACGCGGCCGCCATCCGGACACGCGCCGAGCGGGTGGGGCCGGCCGATGCGCCGATCGCCTATCGGCTGACCGGCACCAAGATCTGGATCTCGAACGCCCCCGAGGCCGACCGCTACCTGGTCTTCGCGACCCTCGATCCCGGGGCGGGCGCCAAGGGGATCACGGCGTTCCTGATCGAGAAAGGCACGCCCGGGTTCCGGTTCGGGGCGCACGAGCGGAAGATGGGGATCCGGGCATGCCCTGCCGCCGAGCTCGTGTTCGAAGGCGCGGAGGTCCCGGTCGCGAATCGGCTCGGAGGCGAGGGCGAAGGCTACAAGATCGCGCTGTCGGCGCTCGGCGAGGGCCGGATCTCGATCGCGGCCGCCTGCGTCGGGATCGGGCGGGCCGGGCTGGAGGCATCGGCGCGCTTCCTCCAGCAACGCAAGGCGTTCGGCGCACCGCTCGCAGAACAGCAGGGCCTGCGCTTCATGCTGGCCGAGATGGCCCGGGAGGTCGCCGCGGCCCGTGCCTTGACCAGGGAGGCCGCGGCCGCCAAGGACCGCGGCGAGTCCATCGCCGAAGCGTCCTCGATCGCCAAGTGGAGCGCGTCGGACTCCGCGATGCGGGTCGCCACCGATGCCGTCCAGTTGCATGGGGCGAGCGGCTACTCGCGCGAGACCGGCGTGGAGCGCCTGATGCGCGACGCCAAGGGTGCACAGATCTACGAGGGCACCAACCAGATCCATCGGATGATCGTCGCCGACGGGCTGCTGCGCTCGCTCGGTGTAGATTCGGGAGCATGACCCAAGCAGAACCCGGCCGGAATGGCCACGTCTACATCGTCAGCGCCGCGCGCACGCCGATCGGCAAGTTCGGTGGCGGTCTGGCCGGTGTCCCGGCGACGGAACTCGGTGGCGTCGCCATCCGGGCGGCCGTCGAGCGGGCCGGCCTCGATCCGGCCACGGCCAGCATCGATGAGGTGCTGATGGGCCAGGTCCTCCAGGCGGGTGCAGGCCAGGCCCCGGCCCGCCAAGCCGTGCTCAAGGCCGGCCTCCCCGACACGACATCGGCGACGACCATCAACCGGGTCTGCGGCTCGGGACTCAAGGCGATCATGCTGGCCGCCGCCGAGATCCGCGCCGGTGACGTCGAGGTCGCGATCGCCGGCGGGATGGAATCGATGAACGGCGCGCCCTACCTGCTTCCCGGCGCGCGGTTCGGCTACCGGCTGGGCAACGCCGAACTGGTCGATGCGACCGTCCACGACGGGCTGTGGTGCGCCATGGAGGGCTGCCACATGGGCACACACGCCGAGCGGGTGGCGATCAAGGACCAGGTCAGCCGGGCCGACCAGGACGCCTTCGCGCTGGCCAGCCACCAGAAGGCGATCGCAGCCATCGACGCCGGCCGATTCGACGCCGAGATGGCCCCGGTGACCGTCCGCGACGCGAAGGGCCGCGAGA
>JANMBS010000490.1:0-2797 GCA_031360525.1 Thermomicrobiales bacterium | reverse complement strand
CGAGACGACGGCCAGGGTCGTTCCGTCCGGCGACACGACGGGCTCCCGGATCCAGGCGTGCCATGTCCGGCCGTTGATGGTGACCCGCCCGCTCAGCACGCGAACCAGGTCACCGCTGCCGTCGGCGTTGACCTGCATCACGCTCGGCGTCGTCAGCGCGTAGTCACGCAGGACGCCGCCCGCAAGCCAGCGGCCGTTCCCGCTTGCCGTCCGGACGAAGTAGATCGTCGTGCCATCGGGCGACCACGAGGGCATCGAGTCGTCGCCGCCCTTGGTCAGCTGCTTGGCGTCCTTGCCCGTCTGGACCCAGATGTTGCCCGCCTTGGCGTAGACGATCGAGCCCTTCAGGGTCACGACCTCGGGCGGGACGATGACGACGTTCGAGGGTGCCGGCGTCTGGTCGGGCGCACCGTTGCCGGTGCCGTGGCCGCTCGAACCGCTGAATGGCACCCCGCCCTGGAGCAGGTTGAGCGTGATCAGGGCCACGACCAGCAGGCCCACGATCGACAGCACAGGCGCCAGCCAGCGGCCGGCCGAACCGAGCGAGATCGGCCTGCGCGGCGACGACCGCGGGGCGGCCGGCTGGGTCACGACGCCGTCCCGGCGAGGAGTGCCGTGTGGCCACGGGCCGCCAGGACGGCCGCAGTCCGGGGGTGACTCCCCGAGGTCGCGACGTCCCGAATGTCGAGCTGCAGCGATTCGAAGCCACCGAACGTGCGGCTGGTCAGCCGGGCCACGACGTCGAGTCGGTCGCCCTCGCGGACGACCTCGGCGATGTCCGATCGACCGAAAGCGATCCCGTCGAGGACGTCCAGTCCGCGCCGGAGCGTCAGCTGGCTGTGCCCGCCGGTCGCGGCTCGCACCCGGGTCACGGTCAGGCCGAGGACCGCGACGAGCGGATCGGCGTTGCCGGGGCCGCACGGGGCAAGCCCCGCCAGCTCGCGATAGAGCGCGTAATCGACCTCGAGCGCTGGCAGGGCGAGATCGACGGCGATCGCGAGGCGCGGATCGGGTGGCGCTGACTCGGCGGCGAAGGCGAGGAAGC
Organism: Thermomicrobiales bacterium; assembly: GCA_031360525.1. Lineage (GTDB taxonomy): Bacteria > Chloroflexota > Limnocylindria > Limnocylindrales > CSP1-4 > SPCO01. The sequence goes on along the minus strand of JANMBS010000490.1, from coordinate 1,752 downwards.
GCGAGCGGAACTCATCCCAGCGCTCGGTCGGCAGTTCGAAGCCGGCCGCGCCGGCGTGACCGCCGAAGCGGCTGAAGAGGTCGGCGCAGCGCTCGAGGGTCGCGCCCAGATCGAGAGATCCGTCACTGCGGCACGAGGCGCGGACGACATCGCCGAGATCGGCCCCGACCACGGCCGGCCTGCCGCGGTCCTCGACCAGGCGCGCCGCCACAAGCCCCACGATCCCGACACTCCACGGCCCGCGCACGACCGTGGCCGGCTCGCCGGACTCGGCGGCGACCGCCGTCCGTGCCTCGCCGACGGCCGTCTTCATCAGGTCGCGGCGGGTCAGGTTGGCGGCCTCGAGGGCATCGGCGTGGGTCGCAGCCTCGACCGGGTCGTCGGCCAGGAGGAGCCGGGCGGCCTCGATGGCCTCTCCCACCCGACCGGCCGCATTGAGCCGTGGTGCGATGGCGAACGAGACCGTCTCCAGGTCGACCGCGCCGGGGGCGATCCGAGCACGCTCGAGGAGCGCGGCGATCCCCGGCCGCGGCGCCCGTCGCATCCGCTCGAGGCCCAAACGCGCGATCGCCCGGTTCTCGCCGACGACCGGCGCGACATCCGCGACCGAGCCGATCGTCGCCAGGTCGGTGAGATCGAGCGCGGCGGTGGGCCCGCCCGGTTCGCCGGCCAGCAGGAGCTGGGCGACCTTGAATGCCACGCCGCTCCCGGCCAGCCGACGGTCCGGGTAGGTCGAGTCGGCGCGCTGCGGGTTGACGATCGCGAGCGCCGCCGGCAGCACCGCCGGGACGCGGTGGTGGTCGGTGATGATGACGTCGATCCCGCGGGCGTTGCTCTCGGCCACCTCGGCGACGCTGGTCGTCCCGCAGTCGACGGTGATGATGAGCGACGCACCGGCGGCCACCGCTGCGTCGAGTGACGCCATCGAGAGGCCGTGGCCCTCGTCGAGCCGGCTCGGGACGTAGGGCTCAACGGCGACGCCGTAGCGCCGGAGCGCGAGTGTCATGATCGCGAGACCGGTCAGGCCATCCGCGTCGAAATCGCCGAAGACCAGGACGCGCTGGGCAAGATCGCGGGCCGCGCGCAGCCTTTCCACGACGATCGCCGCGTCCGGGAGCCGGGCCGGGTCGTGCAGACCCTCGAGCGGATCGGCGAACCAGGCGATGAGATCCTCGCCGGTCACTGCCCCGCGGGCCGCGAGCAGGCCGGCCAGCCGGGCCGAGATGCCGCGCGCCGCGGCGACGGCGGCTGCCGCTTCCGACGGGGACGGATCATCCGCGAATGTCCACCGGAAGCGGGGTTCGACCATGACGTCAGGATGCCATGCGAGGCTGCACCGCGGATCTACCGGCCCGCCGCGTCGCAGGCCTCAGGCTGCCGTGTGCCGGACCCGGGGGCTCCGAGTCGTCGACAGGCGGCCATGCCGGCGGTCATCCCAGAGCTGCCAGTCGACGAGGAGCGGGGCCGCCACGAAGATCGACGAGTAGGTGCCCGAGATGATCCCGATCAGCAGGGCGAGGATGAAGTCGCTGATCGCCGATCCACCGAAGAGCAGCAGCGCGAGCAGCGTGATGACCACCGTCAGGCTGGTCATGATCGAGCGGCCGAAGGTCTGCAGGATCGAGTGGTTGACGATGTCGGCGAACGGCTCGCCGGCGTGGCGTGCCTTGTTCTCGCGGACGCGGTCGAAGACGACGATCGTGTCGTGGACGCTGAACCCGATTACGGTCAGCATCGCCGTCACGAACAGGC